>NZ_JBEZOK010000008.1:0-237420 GCF_040706515.1 Streptomyces sp. NPDC047880
ACCAAGCCAATCTCGTCCGGAGTCACACACCCTCAACGCCACACCAGGCCCGGAGGACACGCACCACCACAACCGACCTGACCAAGCACTACTAGAGGCTGCGGGCGGTGATGTCGCCCTGGGCGGTGGTGGCGTGGATGGTCAGACCGGCGGCGGCGCCGTCGCTGTTGTTGAGCGTGTTGTGGATACGGCCGTAGGCGGTGCCGGCGTCCAGGGCGGCGGAGACACCACGGGCGGCGCCGACCGAGATGTCGCCCTGCTCGGTGCGCAGCGCGACGGCGCCGCGTGTGGCCTCGGTGACGGTGAGGTCGCCCTGCTGGGTGCTGAGCTGCGCCGGACCGCCCAGACGGCCGACGGTGATGTCGCCGGCGAGCAGGCTGAGCCGGGCGCCGGCGGTCTCGTCGAGCTTGACCGCACCCTGTGCCGCCTCGAAGACGACGTCGCCGAGCCGTCCGACGCCGCGCAGTTCACCGGCGGCGGCCTTGCCCGCCACGTGCGAGCCGGCGGGCAGCTGCACGGTGACCTCGACGGCTCCGGAGTGGCTGAGCATCCGGTTCTTCGCCTCGGGGGCGGTGATACGCAGGACGCCGTCGTCGTAGCCGACGCCGATCTGCTCGGCGGCCTTCACGTCGCGGCTCCTGGCGGCGTCCGCGGGCAGCACCTCGACGGTGGTGTCGGCCCGGTCGGCGGCGATGAACCGGATGCGCCCGGCGGGGATGTCGAGGACGGCCGAGACGGGGGCGGGGGTGTCGAACTTCTGCATCGTGCTCTCCTTCGTTTCGCGCGGTGCGCTGTTTCCGATGAAGGAAAAGCTACGTTGCGTTCACATAGGCAGCAACGTTTCTGTTGCACAAAATGACTATTTACGCAGCTCAGAGCCAAAAAATCATTGCAATGAGTCCACGAATGAATGCAACACGGCGACCATTTCGTTGCAATGAGATGCCAGTGAACGCTATGGTGCGACCACCGCGCACCACGAAGGAGGCCACGATGCCGGGAGGCAGACTCACCCAGCAGGAACGCCAGCAGATCGCACTGGGACTGGCCGACGGCCTCGCCTACGCGGAGATCGCCCGGCGCCTGGACCGCCCGACGTCGACGGTCACCCGCGAGGTGATGCGCAACGGCGGTCCCACGGCCTACCGCGCCGACCTGGCCCATCGCGCCACGGAACGCCGCACGCAGCGCCGCAGGCGGACCGCCCCTCGGAACTCGGCCACACCCCCGCAGACCGACGGGCGGGACGCCGAGGCCCTGCGCGAGTACGAGGAGACGTTCACCACCGTCCTCATGGGGTCGGGCATGCCCAAGATGATGTCGAGGGTGATGGCCTGTCTCTGCATGACCGACTCGGGCAGCCTCACCGCGTCCGAACTCGCCCAGCGGCTCCAGGTGAGCCCGGCCTCCGTCTCCAAGGCGATCACGTTCCTGGACGGTCAGGGCTTCGTCCGCAGGGAGACGGGCGAAGGCCGCCGTGAGCGCTACGTCGTGGACGACGACGTCTGGTACCAGTCGATGCTGGCGAGCGCGCGTGCCATCACGCAGGTCGTCGGGGTCGCGCGGCAGGGCGTCGGTGTACTCGGCCCCGGTACCCCGGCGGCGGACCGCCTCGAGAACGTGGCCCGCTTCCTCGACTTCGTCTCCGAGAGCACCGCCCGCGCCGCGGAGCAGGCACGCGACATCCTGCACACCAGGTCCAGCACCGCTGCGCACGACGCCGCTGCGCACGAAACCGCAGCGCACGACACCGATCCACACGGCACTGCTTCACACGGCACCGCAGCCCACGACACCGATCCACACGGCACTGCTTCACACGACACCGCAGCGCACGACACCGATCCACACGGCACCTGTCCACACGGCGCCGAGCCGGGCGCGGATCACTGACACCCGCGCCCCCGCGCCGGGCCTCACCCAACCACTCCCCCACCGTCACAAACCCCCGGTAGCCCCAGCCCCACCTCGGCAGATAGGTTCGTTGCATGCCCGACTACCTCGACGACCTGCGTCTCGCCCACGTCCTCGCCGACGCCGCCGACGCCGCGACGACGGACCGGTTCAAGGCCCTCGACCTCAAGGTCGAGACCAAACCCGACATGACTCCGGTGAGCGAGGCGGACAAGGCCGCAGAGGAACTCATCCGCGGCCAGCTCCAGCGCGCCCGCCCCAGAGACGCGATCCTCGGCGAGGAGTACGGCGTCGAGGGCACCGGCCCCCGCCGCTGGGTGATCGACCCGATCGACGGCACCAAGAACTACGTACGGGGCGTGCCCGTGTGGGCCACGCTCATCTCGCTGATGGAGGCCGGTGAAGGCGGCTTCCAGCCGGTCGTCGGGGTCGTCTCCGCCCCTGCCCTCGGTCGGCGCTGGTGGGCGGCGAAGGGCCATGGCGCGTTCTCCGGCCGCAGCCTCACCAAGGCGACCCGGCTGCAGGTCTCCCGCGTCTCCAAGCTCTCCGACGCGTCCTTGGCCTACTCCTCGCTCAGCGGCTGGGAGGAGCAGGGGCGGCTGGACGGCTTCCTGGACCTCACCCGCGAGGTGTGGCGCACGCGCGCGTACGGCGACTTCTGGCCGTACATGATGGTGGCCGAAGGCGCTGTCGACATGTGCGCCGAGCCGGAGCTGTCCCTGTGGGACATGGCCGCCCCCGCCATCGTCGTCACCGAGGCCGGCGGCACCTTCACCGGCCTCGACGCCCGCCCGGGCCCCCACAGCGGCAACGCGGCAGCGTCGAACGGCCTGCTGCACGACGAGCTGCTGGGATACCTCAACCAGCGCTACTGAGCCCCCCGTTGTTACCGAGCGCCCCCTTGTTGACCCTCCCTTTGCCTGCCACCCTGAGAGTCCCCCCATTTGTGAATTTGTGAAATTCCGAACGAACGGCGGGGGAGACTCCCAGGAGGTGGCTCCATCCATGCTCGTCCGTGACGCCATGAGCACTGTCGTCCTCACGATCGGCCCCACCCACACCCTGCGTCAGGCCGCGGCGCTGATGTCCGCCCGCAAGGTGGGGGCGGCGGTGGTCCACGACCCCGACGCCGGCGGCATCGGCATCCTCACCGAACGCGACATCCTCAACTCCGTGGGTCTGGGCCAGAACCCGGACACGGAACGCGCCCACGCCCACACCACCAACAACGTCGTCTTCGCCACTCCCGCCTGGACGCTGGAGGAGGCGGCGGCCGCCATGGCACACGGCGGCTTCCGGCACCTCATCGTGCTGGACGGCGGCGAACCGGCCGGCATCGTCTCGGTCCGCGACATCATCCGCTGCTGGGCACCGGCACGCCAGCACGTCCCGGCGTGACGACAGGGACGGGCCGGGCCCCGGCAAGGGCCCGGCCCGTCCGCTACCGCAAGCGGTCCAGCGCTGGAGTTCAGCCGCGCAGGGCCTGGACCGCGGCCTCCAGCCGCTTGCCGTAGTCTCCGTCGGCCCGACGGAAGTTGTCGATCGCCCGCTCGACGATGTCGTCGCGCGAGACCTTGGCGATGAAGCCGGCCAGGTTGGCGATCAGGCGCTCCTTCTCGTCCTCGCCCATCAGCCGGTAGAGGTTGCCCGCCTGCACGAAGTCGTCGTCCTCGGCGTGGAACGGAGCCGGGTGGTTGCCCGTCGCGCCGCTCACGGCCGTGGCGGACCACAGCGGACGGTCCGTCTGGTACGGGCCGCCGAAGCTGTTCGGCTCGTAGTTCTTCGCCCCCTGGTGACGGCCGTCGTAGAGGTACCCGTCACGGGAGTTGGTGCGCGCCACGGTGGCGTGCGGGCGGTTCACCGGCAGGTGGTCGGCGTTGATGCCGACGCGGTAGCGGTGGGCGTCACCGTAGGCGAAGAGGCGGCCCTGGAGCATCTTGTCCGGGGACGGCCCGATGCCCGGCACGAAGTGGGCGGGGCTGAAGATCGACTGCTCGACCTCGGCGAAGACGTTCTGCGGGTTGCGGTTGAGCTCCAGCCTGCCGATCTCGATCACCGGGTAGTCGGCGTGCGGCCAGACCTTGGTCAGGTCGAACGGGTTGAAGCGGTACGTCGCCGCCTCGGCCACCGGCATGATCTGCACACCGACGGTCCACGTCGGGTACTCACCACGCTCGATGGCCTGGCGCAGGTCGCGCTGGTGGGAGTCGGGGTCCTCACCGGCGAGCCGGGCGGCCTCGGCGCTGGTCAGGTTCTCGATGCCCTGGTCGGTCTTGAAGTGGTACTTCACCCAGAAGGCCTCGCCGGCCGCGTTGCTCCACTGGAAGGTGTGCGAGCCGAAGCCGTCCATGTGACGGTACGAGGCGGGGATGCCCCGGTCGCCGAACAGCCAGGTCACCTGGTGCGTGGACTCGGGCGACAGACTCCAGAAGTCCCAGACGTTGTCCGCCTCCGTCGAGCCGGTGTACGGGTCGCGCTTCTGGGTGTGGATGAAGTCCGGGAACTTGACGGCGTCCTTGATGAAGAAGACCGGGGTGTTGTTGCCGACGAGGTCGTAGTTGCCCTCCTCGGTGTAGAACTTCAGCGCGAAGCCGCGCGGGTCACGGACGGCGTCCGCCGCGCCCAGGTTGCCGGCCACCGTCGAGAAGCGCAGGAACACCTCGGTCTGCTTGCCGACCTCGGAGAGGAAGGCGGCACGCGTGTACAGGGTGACGTCGGCGGTCACCGTGAAGGTGCCGTACGCCCCCGCGCCGCGGGCGTGCACCACGCGCTCCGGGATGCGCTCACGGTTGAAGTGGGCCAGCTTCTCCAGCAGCAGCTGATCCTGGACGAGCACCGGGCCACCGACGCCCGCGGTCTCGCTGTTCTGGTTGTCGGCGACCGGAGCCCCGGCCTCCGTCGTAAGCGGTCCCTGCGTCACGTGCGCCTCCTGCACCATTCCTGACCAGTCCTGTCCACTGGCCAAAGCCATGCTCGATCCTACAATAGACAATGTCTAAAGCAAGTGGGACTCTAAACTCACACCTGTTCGGGACCTGGTCTTCTTTGCTGTTAGGCTGGTGGCTATGAGTGACCTTCTGGAACGGCTGCGCGGACGCGGATGGCGGATGACCGCGCAGCGGCGTGTCGTGGCTGAGGTCCTCGACGGCGAACACGTCCATCTGACGGCCGACGAGGTCCACGCCCGGGCCGTCGCCAAGCTGCCCGAGATCTCCCGGGCGACCGTCTACAACACGCTGGGCGAACTCGTGACCCTCGGCGAGGTGCTGGAGGTCTCCACGGACCAGCGCGCCAAGCGGTACGACCCGAACGCCCACCAGCCGCACCACCACCTGGTCTGCGCACGGTGCGGCGCGATCCGGGACGTCCACCCCACCGGCAATCCGCTGGCGGACCTCCCCGACACCGAGCGCTTCGGCTTCACGGTCTCGGACGTCGAGGTCACGTACCGCGGCGTCTGCCCGAACTGCGCCGCGGTCTAGCCGCACGAAACGCGCAGAGAGCCCCGGCACCGATGGGTGCCGGGGCTCTCTGCTGCCGTGCCGTACGAGGCGGAGGCGGAGGGGACCAGCCCCTCGGGGTCTCAGCCGAGGGGTGGGCCACACCCTCGGAGGACCTCAAACGCACCGAGGGCCGGAACCCTTTCGGATTCCGGCCCTCGGCCTTCAGTAGCGGGGACAGGATTTGAACCTGCGACCTCTGGGTTATGAGCCCAGCGAGCTACCGAGCTGCTCCACCCCGCGTCGGTGAATGCAACGTTACGTCACCGCAGAGGACGGATGCAAATCCATTCCCCGGCACCCCGCCCGGGCCAGGCGGCAGCACCTCACGCCGACAGCTCCTGCCGCAGCGCGTCCCTCAGCCGCTCCGCCCTCTCGGCGACGGACGCAGGCCCCATCGACATGGCCCGGTCGGCCCAGCGCTGCCCCTCAGCCAGCTCACCCCGACGCGCGTAGACCAGGGCCAGCCGGAGCGCCGCCCGCCCGTGACCGGCGTCAGCGGCCCGCGTCCACCACACCGCCGCCTCGGGCTCGCTCCCTTCCCTGGCCAGCAGCAGCCCGAGGTTGAACGCGCCGTTGCGGGAGCCGGCCTCGGCGGCCTCCCGGTACCACCGGGCCGCCTCGACGACATCGCCGCGGGCAGCCGCCAGCATGCCGACCCGCACCTGCGCACGCCGGTGCCCCTGGGACGCGGCCCGCTCGTACCACTCCTCGCACTCGCTCCGCCGGTGCACCGGCTCCCCGAGCTCGTGCGCGGGCTCCGGCGGGCGCCGCGCGTCGAGCACGGTGGCCAGCCGGTACGCGGCCTCGGCGCTCCCGCCCCCGGCGGCACAGCGCAGGTGCCGCTCGGCCTCCTGCTCGTCGCCGTCGCGCAGTCGCGCCATGCCGACCTGCAGCGCCGCCTCGGTGTGCCCTGCGGCGGCGGCGCGCTCGTACCAGCCCAGCGCGGCCTGCTCCTCGCCCCGCCCGGCGTGCAGGATGCCGAGGTTGAAGGCGGCGTCGACGCTCCCGGCCTCGGCGGCCTTGGAGAACCACGGCTCCGCGCCGGTCTCGTCGCCGCCTCGCAGCAGCAGGATCGCCAGCGCGTTCGCGGCCTCGCGGTGCCCGGCGTAGGCCGCGCGCCGGTACCACTGCTCGGCCTGCGGGGTGCGCCCCTGCTCGGCGCAGAGCAGACCGAGGTTGTACGCGCCGTTCACGTCCCCCGCGTCCATCGCGGCCCGGTACCAGCGCTCGGCGGTCTGGGTCTCGCCCCGCTCGGCGTGCAGCGCCCCCAGCGCGTTCGCCGCGTTGCCGTCGCCGTCCTGGGCGGCCCGCAGCCACCACACGGCGGCGTTCTCGGTGTCGCCCGCGTCGCGCAGCAGGAAGCCGAGCGCGCACGCGGCACGCGCCTCCCCGTCCTTGGCGGACGTCAGGTACCAGCGTCCGGCCTCCTTGAGCTCGCCCCGCCTCTCCAGGATCGTCCCGAGGTGCAGCGCGGCCCGCCGGTGGCCGCGCGCGGCGGCCTGCCGGTACCACTGCTCGGCCTCCTGGGGCGCCTGGACACCGTTGTCGCCGTCGGCTTCCCCGGCCGCCTTCCGGTCCAGCGCCCGCGCGAGCCGGTACGCCGCCTCCCGGTGCCCCCGCTCGGCCGCGATCCGCATCCACCGCTCGGCCCCGGCGTCACCGCGGTGCTCCAGCAGATCGGCGAGCGCGTAGGCACCCAGAGTGTGACCCTGTTCGGCGGACTGGCGCAGCCAGTACTCGGCGGCGGGCTCGTCGCCGCGCTCGCGGTGGTGCCGCCCGAGGGCGTGCGCGGCCGCCGTGGAACCGGCGACGGCGGCGATCCGCCACCAGCCGGCGGCCTCGTCGGCGTACCCCCGCTGGTGCAGGAGGACTCCCAGATTGTTGGCGGCCGCCCGGTCGCCCGCGGCGGTGGCGGCACGCAGATGAGGCTCGGCACCGTCCAGGTCACCACGGCGCAGCAACATGGCCCCGAGGACACTCATCGCCTCGACGTCGCCGGCCTCGGCGGCGAGTCGCTGACGCAGCTCCTCGGCCGCCTCGTCGGCGATCTCCCCGGTCTCGTCCGGGGTCTCGGTGTCCTCCCGGCTGGAAGGCTGCACAAAACGCCCTGTCTCGAACAGAGTTGCCTTGTCCCCCATAACGTCCATCGTCGCACCACCTGCAACCTGGGTACACCTGGTATACCGCAGCCAGTGAGGTCACTTCAGCGTTTTGTCGACATGCCCACAGAGAGACAAGTCAAACACAGATCGCCCAACTCCCCCCGGCGGCACGGCCACAAGCGGCGCCAGTACATGCGTTCACACATCACGAAGGCCCGGATTCCTTTGTGGAATCCGGGCCTTCGATGTCGCTCCGTCACTCGGACATCGCGACTTCAGTAGCGGGGACAGGATTTGAACCTGCGACCTCTGGGTTATGAGCCCAGCGAGCTACCGAGCTGCTCCACCCCGCGCCGTTGTGTTCACTACCGTATCACGGCGCGGGGTGGGCGTTTGACCAGGCCAGGGGCCTAGCTGCTCGGCTTGGGACTCGGACTGCCGCTGGGGCTGCTGCTCGGCTTGCCGCCGGGCTTGCTCTCGCCGCCCCCGGCACCGCCCGACCGGCTCGCCTCGGACTGCGCGTCCTCGGCCCGCCGCAGGGCGTCCTCGAGGTCCTTCTGCGCCTTGCCGTACGCCTCCCAGTCGTTCTTCTTCAGGGCCTCCTGGCCCGCGTCGAACGCCTTCTGGGCGTCCTCCAGGGCTTGTTGGACCGTCGGGTTGTCGGACGTCGGCGGTGGCTGCGTCGTATCGCCCTCGTCCGGTGGTTCGGTGGTCGGGCCGTCCGCTCCGAAGACCTTGTTGAGGGCCTTGTCGAGGGTGTTCTCGAACGCGGTCTGGCCTCCGTAGGTGACCAGCACCTTGCGCAGCAGCGGGTACTTCAGCCCACCACCGCGGACGTAGACCGGCTCCACGTACAGGAGTCCGCCGTCGAGCGGCACCGTCAGCAGGTTGCCGTACTCGACTTCGGAGTCGCCGCCTCTCAGGAGCCTGATGGACTCGGCGATGTCCTCTTGCGAGTTGAACTGGCTCTGGACCTGCTTGGGTCCGTTGACCGTGGTGTTGGTCGGCAGTTTCAGGATTCTGATCTTGCCGTAGTCACCGGTGCCCGCCTCGGCGTCGACCGCCATGAACGCACTGAGGTTGTCACGTCCGTTGGGCGTGAAGGTCGTCGTCAGCGAGAACGCCTGCGCCTTCTGGTCCGGCATCTTCATGCTCAGGTAGTACGGCGGCACCGCGCTGCCCGACCGGTTCGTCGGGTCGTCCGGCACCTGCCACACCTCGCTGCCGCTGAGGAACGTCGTCGCGTCCTTCACGTGGTAGCGCGTGAGCAGCTCCCGCTGGACCTTGAACAGGTCCTGCGGGTAGCGCAGGTGGTCCATCAGGTCCTTGGAGATCTCGCTCTTGGGCTCGACCGTGTCCGGGAAGGCCTTCATCCAGGTCTTCAGGACCGGGTCCTTGGTGTCCCACTGGTAGAGCTTGACCTCGCCGGAGTAGGCGTCGACGGTCGCCTTCACCGAGTTGCGGATGTAGTTGACCTGGTTCTGCTGGGCCACCACCGCGCGGCTGTCGTTGGTCGCGGTCAGCGAGTCGGCGGTGGTGTCGCCGAGGGTCGTACGCGAGGAGTACGGGTAGCCGTTCGTCGTCGTGTACGCGTCGACGATCCACTGGATCCGGCCGTTCACCACCGCCGGGTAGGCGTCGCCGTCGATGGTCAGCCAGGGGGCGACCGCCTCGACGCGCTCCTTGGGCGTGCGGTTGTACAGGATCCGCGATCCCTCGCCGATGGCCCCGGAGTACAGGATCTGCGGCTCGCCGAACGCCACCGCGTAGGCGGCCCGGTTGACCGGGTTGGAGAGGTCGACCCCGCTGTCGCCCTTGTAGCTGGTGGTCTTCTCGCCGTTGTCGTCGGAGTAGTCGATCTCCTTCTGGGGACCGCCGACGATCGAGTACGTGGTGGTCTTCTCGCCGTAGTAGACCCGCTGCTCGTACGTGCCGAGGTCACCCTCGGAGGGCAGGTCGGACTCCGTGAAGTTCGGCCGGCCCTGGCTGTCGGCGCTGGTGCCCTCGGCGGCGACCACTCCGTATCCGTGGGTGTAACGGAAGTGGTTGTTGATCCAGTTCTTCTTCGGGATACCGGCGAGGTTGATCTCACGCAGACCGAGGACCGTGTCCTGGTCCTTGCCGTCCTTGGGGTAGCGGTCGACGTCCAGGTTGGTCGGGAACGCGTAGTAGTTCCTGATCTGCTGGAGCTGCTGGAACGTCGGCGAGACGATGTTCGGGTCCATGATCCGGATGCTCGCCGTGGCGGGGACGTCGTCGCGCAGCGTGGTCTTGTCCTCGGTCTTGCTCGAGCCCGAGTAGTCCGTGACCTTGGTCCCGTCGATGCCGTACGCCTGGCGCGTGGCCTCGAGGTTCTTCTCGACGTACGGCGCTTCCTTGGCCTGCTCGTTCGGCTGGACCTGGAACTTCTGCACGATCGCCGGGTACAGCCCGCCGATGAGGATCGCGGAGAGCACCATCAGGCCGAAGCCGATCACGGGCAGCTGCCAGGTGCGCCGCCAGATGGTGGCGAAGAACAGCAGCGCGCAGATGACGGCGATGCAGAACAGGATCGTCTTGGCCGGCAGGTAGGCGTTGGCGTCGACGTACCTCAGGCCCGTCCAGTTGTCGGTCGCCCTGAAGTCACTGGACTTCACCGCCAGTCCGTACCGGTCGAGCCAGTACGCGACCGCCTTGAGGGCGACGAAGATGCCGATGAGCACCGACAGGTGGCCGGTGGCCGCGGCCGTGGCGCGGGCGCCGGGGCTCGTGACGCGCAGCCCGCCGTACAGGTAGTGCGTGAGCGCGGCGGCGATCACGGACAGGATCGCTGCGGCGAAGCCGAAGCCGAGCAGGAACCGGTACCAGGGCAGGTCGAAGGCGTAGAAGGAGACGTCCAGGTTGAACTGGGGGTCCTTCTCGCCGAAGGGCACGCCGTTGACCCACATCAGCCACGTCCGCCACTGGCCGGAGGCGGAGGCGCCGGCGATCAGGCCCACGAGGGCGGTGATCCCGAGCAGCAGCCACTTCTTGTACGGCGCGATGCCCATCCGGTAGCGGTCGAGGTTCTGCTGCTCCATCGACATGGCGCTCAGCGGCGGCCGCAGCCGGTGCGCCAGCCAGATGTTGAAGCCGACGGCGAGTGCCATGAGCAGGCCGAAGACGGAGAAGAGCCCGATCTTGGTCCACAGGGTGGTGGTGAAGACCGAGGAGTAGTTCACCGAGCGGTACCAGAGCCAGTCCGTCCAGAAGCCCGCGAACATGGTGAACGCCATGCCGAGAACGGCCAGGACGCCCAGCGTCATGAGCAGGGTCCGGACTCGCCGGGACGGGCGGCCCACTCTCATCCGCGGCCCTGTCGGGCCTCCGCCGCGGTCCGGCATCTGGAAAGCCAAGGTGCGCACCTCGAAGTTCGCTGTTGATTCGTCAGGCCCGCGTCTTCACGGACCGTCCGTGGCCCCCGTGATCGTGGGCCCCCACCTATGCAACTTACTCACCGTTTACTCGGTTCCCGATTCCGGCCGGGAACGAGGCAGGATTGTGACCATGTCCAACACTCCCATGGCTGCGAACCCGCTCACCCGGGCCGTTCTCGAGATCGACGAGTACGTCTCCGGCCTCGGCTGGGACCAGCCGGCCCGCCTTTTCGCCCTCGTCGACACCGCACGGCTGCGAGCCGATGAGCCCTCGCTCGCCGACCGGCTCGGTCTCGGTGACGAGCCGGAGAACTCCGGCCTCACCCCGATCGAGCAGGACGAAGTGCCAACGGGCAAGCCGCTCGACGAGTTCCTCGCCACCATCGCCTGGCCCGGCGCGGTGGCCGGCTGCGCCCTCGCCGTGGAGCGCCTGATGCTGCCGCCGTCCGCGGAGGCCCAGGTTCCGAAGGGTCTGAGCGAGGCCGAGCTCACGAAGTGGGTGGCGGACCACCCGGACCGCCAGGAGGTCCGCATGACGGTCGCGGTGCTGCGAGACGGCACGCGCGAGTCGGCCCTGCGGCTGCGCGAGAAGGACTCCCCCACCGAGGTCCTGACCGGCTCCGACCTGGTCCCGGGGCTGGCGGAGGCGCTGTCGGCGACGTTCGAGGAGTAGTCCCGCAGGGCCGTGCGGTGTGCGGCCCGGGGCTTCGGCCCCGGGCTACTTACCGCACTTCGGCAGGTCGGCGGTGTCGCCGCTGCGGATGTCCTGCAACGCGCCCAAGGCGTCCTTGATGGTGCCCACCTTGATCAAGGTGAGGCCGTCGGGGGTGTCCTTGGCCGCGGCCGCGCAGTTGTCGGCGGGCGTCAGGAAGTACTGCGCGCCCTTGGCCCGCGCGCCCACGGTCTTCATCTCGATGCCGCCGATCGGCCCGACCTTGCCGGCGTCGTCGATCGTGCCGGTGCCGGCCACGAACTTGCCGCCGGTCAGACTGCCCGGGGTGAGCTTGTCGTAGATGCCGAGCGCGAACATCAGCCCGGCGCTCGGGCCGCCGACGTCCGCGAGCTTGATGTCGATGGTGAACGGGAAGGTGTGGTCGGTTCCCGCGGAGATCCCCACGATGGCGCGCTTCTCACCGGTGTCGTCGGACGTCGTGGTGGTGATGGTGACGTCCTGCGTCCCGGTCGGCGTCCGCTTCTCCTTCTCCGCGGCGGCCTGCTCCTTGGCGGGGACGATCGTGAAGCGGACCTGCTGGCCCGGCTTGTGCCGGGTGACCAGCTTGGCGACGTCGGCCGGTTCCTTCACGGCCGTACCGTCGACGGCTTTGATCACGTCCCCGGCGTGCAGCTTGCCCTCGGCGGGGGATCCCTTGACGACCGTGGAGACGATCACCCAGGACTTCACCGGGACGTCCAGCTGCTTCAGGGCGGCGACCTTGGCGCTCTCCTGGGACTGGCTGAACTCCTCGGCGTTCTCCTGGGTGGACTGCTCCTCGGTCTTGCCGTCCGGGTAGAGCGTCTCGTGCGGCACGACCTTGTTGTCGTGCGCGAGCCAGCCGTAGACGGCCTCGACCAGGTTCATCCGGTAGTCGGCGCTCGTCACCCGGACCGTCGTCATGTTCAGGTGGCCACTGGTCGCGTAGGTCTTCCTGCCCGCGATCTGCAGCACCGGCTCACCGTCGTGATCGCCCAGCGTGTTCACCGTCGGCCCCGGGGACATCTCCGAGTAGGGCACGGGGATGAACACTCCCGCGCACAGGAGCGCGATCAGCATCAGGGTGGAGGCGAGCATCGTCGCGGTGCGGCGTGGCATGAGTCGACAGTACGGGACGGTCCTGTCAGCGCACCGTCAGGGCCGCCCGTCCGGGGCGACCCTGACCTTCGCAACACGTGTGACCTGCTGTTTCCTCGACCGTCAGGCACCCGGCCGGGGCTTCTCCATGGCCTCGCGGAAGCGGGCGTAGCCGGTGAGCTCGGGCCCGTCGTTGCGGACCTTGCGGGTCCGGTTGGCCCAACTCCCCCAGAGCCCCGCGCCGATGGCAGCCACAAGCGGAATCAGCAACCAGGCGAGCACCGCCATGCCGACCTCCAACCCCTTCGAGCATCCGCAACTGACTGATCAGCAGATTAACGATCCGCAGTGACAACGCTCACGCCAGGGGTGCGGTTACGCAACCGGAGGACGGCTTCGGAAACGGCAGGCGCGCCCACCGGGCCGGGGGGCGACATCCGGAACCGGCAGTCGCTCCTACCGGGCCGGCGGGCGGCTTCCGGAACCAGCAAGCACGCTTGCGGGATCAGTGGGCGGACTCACGGGATCAGCAGGCGCCGACCCACTCCTCGGTGCCGTCCGAGAACTTCTGGTGCTTCCAGATCGGCACCTCGTGCTTGAGGTCGTCGATCAGCTTGCGGCAGGCCTCGAAGGCCTCTCCGCGGTGCGGGCAGGAGACGGCGACGACCACGGCGAGGTCCCCGACCCGCAGGTCGCCCACGCGGTGCACGGCCGCCAGGGCACGCACGGGGAACTCGGCGGCGACCTTCTCGGCGATGCGCCGCATCTCCGCCTCGGCGCTGGGGTGGCACGAATACCCCAGCTCGTCCACGTCGGCACCCCCGTCGTGGTTCCGCACGGTCCCCACGAAGAGGGCGGTGCCGCCGGCCGCGTCGTCCCCGACGGCCCGGAACACCTCGTCCAGGGAGAGGGCCGAGTCCCGGATCCCGATCAGCTTGATCGGGTCCTGCGCGGCCTGCTCACCGGGGTGATCGTTCGTGGTTGCCATGTGCCCATCGTGCCGCACGCGACCGACAGGGCGGAATAGAGCCATCGACCGGCACGCGCGCGTACGCGTTTGGAGCCTCCTACAGGGGCGGCTCCTTCGGTGTCTCCGCAGAGGTGTCCCGCGCTGCGAGGCGTATCTCGGATCCGCGCCTGCGCAGAGGCGGCCGTCAGATCCGCCGCCGGGCCTTGCGTGCCCGCCGCACGACCGCGGCCGCACCGAGCAGCGCCACCGTCGCGCCGGCGG
Source organism: Streptomyces sp. NPDC047880 (assembly GCF_040706515.1). Lineage (NCBI taxonomy): Bacteria > Bacillati > Actinomycetota > Actinomycetes > Kitasatosporales > Streptomycetaceae > Streptomyces > Streptomyces sp. NPDC047880. Next base: position 13,935 of record NZ_JBEZOK010000008.1, read on the forward strand.
CCCCCGCGGCCGTCGCGTCCTTGCGGCCCAGCCGCCGTCCGGCGACCGTGTGCCGGCCGGAGACCTCCTCCAGGAGTTCCGCCAGCACCTCCTCGTTGGTGTACTGCGGCCGCCACCCTGCGTCGTGCAGCCGGCTGCCGCTCACCACCCAGGGGTACATCGTGTACGCCAGGTCCCCCGCCGGCGACGGCGTGAGCCCGATGCGGTGCAGCCGAGCCGCCGCCCCCAGCGCGACCGCCGACGGCAGCTCCATCCGCCGGATCCCGCTGAGCTCCTCGACCTCCTCCTGCTCCAGCCAGCCGTCGCAGCCGACGGTCAGCTCGCCCTCGACCTTCTCCAGGACGGCGTACTCCAGCGCGCCGCACAGGTCCTCGACGTGGCAGAACTGCCACGCCGGCCGCGACCCGGCGACGACGAGGAGCCGAGGAGACTCGAAGTACCTGGTCAGCGCCGTGTCGGTGCCTCCGACCAGTACGGCCGGCCGTACCACGGTGACGTTGAGCCCGGGGTGTGCCCGGGGTGCGCGCCGCGCCAGCCGTTCGATCTCCAGCAGGTCGCCGACGCCCGTCGCCTCGGCCGTGGCACGCAGCTCGGCGTCCTCGGACAGCGGCAGCTCGTTGTCGGGCAGCGCCCCGTAGACCATCGCCGAGGTGCACAGCACGACCCGGTGCACTCCGGCGGCCGCGGCAGCCGTCAGGACGGTCTGTGTCCCCCGCACGTTGTAGGCCGTTCGGGCGGCTGCGTCGGTCTCCAGGTCGAGATCGAGCGCCAGGTGCACCACCACGTCGGCCCCGCGCAGCTTGTCCGCGATGGCCGGGTCCCGTACGTCCAGGATGTGCCACTGGGCCGCCGCGCACTCGCCGCGCCGCTCGTCGATGGCGAGGACCTGCTTGACCTCGTCGGATGCGGCCAGCCGCTCCGTGAGCAGGGCTCCTACGCCGTACGCGGCGCCGGTCACCGCGACGACGGGGCCGCGCGCCCCGGGGCTCGCGGAACTGGTTGACTGGTTTCGCGCTGCGCGAACCTGCGGATCTGGGGAACTCACCGGGCGTCTCCAGCGGTTGTCTTCAGTACGAGCGCGTCCGACGCGTGCGTACCAGGTGGCATCCATCCTGCCGCAGGCCGTCAGTCGGCGAAGCACCGAGGCCCGATCCGCCCCGGGTGTCTACGCTGGGTGGTGTTGTCGGGCAGCCGTGCCGCCGGAAAGAACCGGCGGCCCTACCAGCCGAGGAATCCCGTGAGTGACACCCCATTCGGATTCGGCCTTCCGCCGGAGGAGCCGGACGACGGCGACGAGGGCAAGAAGAAGGACCAGGAGAGCGGTGGTGGTCAGGGACCGGCCAACCCGTTCGGTTTCGGCGGCCTGCCCGGAGCCGGTGGCTTCGGCCAGGGCCCCGGTGGCCCTGGCGGCCCCGGTGCGGACAATCCGTTCGCAGCCATGTTCGGGTCGCTGAACCCCACCGACCTGGGCGCCGCGTTCCAGCAGCTGGGCCAGATGCTCTCCTACGAGGGCGGCCCGGTGAACTGGGACATGGCCAAGCAGATCGCCCGCCAGACGGTCTCCCAGGGCAGTCCCGACGGCACCAAGGACGCCAGTGTCGGCCCCGCCGACCGCAAGGGCGTCGAGGAAGCCGTCCGCCTGGCCGACCTGTGGCTCGACGACGCCACGTCCCTGCCCTCCGGCGCCGCCTCCGCGGTGGCCTGGAGCCGCGCGGAGTGGGTCGAGGCCACCCTGCCCGCCTGGAAGGAGCTCGTCGACCCGGTGGCCGAGCGCGTCGGCACCGCCATGGGCGACGTCCTGCCGGAGGAGATGCAGGCCATGGCCGGCCCGCTGATCGGCATGATGCGCTCGATGGGCGGCGCCATGTTCGGCACGCAGATCGGGCAGGCCGTCGGTGTGCTCGCCGGCGAGGTCGTCGGTTCGTCCGACATCGGCCTGCCGCTCGGCCCGGCCGGCAAGGCCGCGCTGCTGCCGGTCAACGTCGAGACCTTCGGCAAGGACCTGAGCGTCCCCCAGGAGGAGGTGCGGCTGTACCTCGCCCTGCGCGAGGCCGCCCACCAGCGCCTCTTCGCGCACGTACCGTGGCTGCGCTCGCATCTGTTCGGTGCGGTCGACGGCTACGCCCGCGGGATCAAGGTCGACACGGCCAAGCTGGAGGACGTCGTCGGCCAGTTCGACCCGCAGAACCCGGAGCAGCTGCAGGAGGCCCTCCAGCAGGGCATGTTCCAGCCGGAGGACACGCCCGAGCAGAAGGCCGCCCTGGCCCGTCTGGAGACGGCTCTGGCGCTCGTGGAGGGCTGGGTGGACGCGGTGGTCCACGCCGCCGCGAAGCCCCGCCTGGCGTCCGCTGACGCCCTGCGCGAAACGCTGCGCCGCCGCCGTGCGTCGGGCGGCCCGGCTGAGCAGACGTTCGCCACGCTGATCGGCCTGGAGCTGCGCCCGCGCCGCCTGCGGGACGCCTCCCGTCTGTGGGCCTCGCTCACGGACGCGCGCGGGGTCGACGGCCGGGACGCCCTGTGGCACCACCCGGACATGCTGCCGACCGCGACCGACCTGGACGATCCGGACGGCTTCGTGCACCGGGAGCAGATCGACTTCTCCGAGCTGGACAAGATGCTCGGCGAGGCGGCGGACAAGCCCGACCTCCAGAAGAAGAAGGACGAGGGCGAGGACAAGGACACGGACAGGGGCGACGACGCCGGGTGAGCCTGTACGACGACGCGGTCCTCGTACTGAAGGGGTACGAGGGCCAGGCGGAGCTGCGCCAGGCCTATCTGGATCACCTGGCGGACCACCCGGACGGCCTGTGGAAGGCCTGCCATGCGGGCCACATCACGGCGAGCGCCCTGGTGATCGATCCCGAGGGCGGCCGGGTGCTCCTGACCCTGCACAAGAAGCTCCGGAAGTGGCTGCAGATGGGCGGCCACTGTGAGCCGGGCGACGCCTCCCTGTCCGATGCGGCCCTGCGTGAGGCGACGGAGGAGTCCGGAGTTCCGGGGCTCACGTTGTTGCCGGGCGGCCCGGTGCGCCTCGACCGGCATCCGATCCCGCCGCCGTGCCACTGCCACTTCGACGTCCAGTACGCGGTCCTGGCCCCACCGGACGCCACGCACGTGATCAGCGACGAATCGCTCGACGTGCGCTGGTTCGGCTACGACGAGGTGGCCGAGGTGGCGGACGAGTCGGTCGTCCAGCTCCTGGCGGCGACCCGCGCGAGGCTCGCGGTCTGAACGCGTGTAAGGGGCGGCCGCCTTGTCAGCCGCCGCCCCTTACATTCACTTTGACCGGGGGCCGCGCCCCGTTCAGGGGCGCGGGAACTGGGCGACCAGCCACAGACAGCCCGCGGCGGGCACGAGACCGCCCGCCCCTTGAACCTCTCGGCCGTCCCCGCGGAGCACTCAGCTCCAGACGTTGCCCTGGTTCTGCCCCCGCGCTCCCTGCTGGCCCATGCCGTACTGCGCGGCGAGACCCGAGCCGATTTGGGCGTTCTGCGGCGGCAGCAGCTCACTCGGCTGGACCAGTGCGTAGCCGCTGCCCATGAAGCTCAGCTCCCAGCCCTCACCCGTGCTGCCGCGGCGCCGCCACACTCCGGAGGAGTGCGTCTGGGCCTGCATCTGCACCCTCAGGCTCGTCGACCAGGCGACGATCGCGTCGGCGTCGCAGTTGACGTACTTGTCCGGCGTCACCTGCAACAGCAGCGGCATCCCGGAGGTCATCAGGGCGACCTTGCCCCGTCCCGAGATGTTGAGCTGGTACTTCCCGGAGCCGGAGATGCCGTACAGGCTGTCGACGGCGATGACCTCGTGGTGCAGGGAGGAATCCATCGCCAGCACGTAGCTGCTGTCGACGGTGAGGCCGTCCTGGTCCACCTCCATGACGTGGACGTGCTGCTTGAGGTTGGCGAGGTAGACCGTGCCCTGCCCGTGACAGCGCATGAGGTCCAGTCCCTCCCCGGTCTGCGCTCGCGCGCGGGACTGCTGGTTGCTCTGGAACTCGGCGTCGAACTCGACGAGGCCCTGGTAGGCGACCATGGTGCCCTTGCGGGCCAGGACGTCGTCGTGGCCCTCCAGGGCGACGCGCAGCATCTGCTTGTTCTGCAGGCTCCAGCGTTCCTGGGTCTGCTGCTCGTTGTAGGCGAAAATCGGGCTCTGCATGACGTGTGGCTCCCCCTCAGCCCCGGAACCGGAGGCGGTCGGTGCTGTCCTCGCTGGGCTGGACGACGACGATGCCCTGACCGGAGAAGGCCATCTGGTAGGCCTCGCCGCTGCCGCGGCCGATCAGCGACTGCGCCCGGAAGCTGCGCTTGCCCTTCACCTTGAGGTTCGGGGACCAGGCGACGAGCGCGTCGGGGTCGACGTAGGTCTCGTCCTCGCCGCCGCCGCAGTCGACGACGATGGGCTTGCCCCGGGAGGTCAGCGCGACCCAGCCCTGCCCGGAGATCTTGGTGTTCCACAGGCCCTGCCCGGCGAACTTCGCCAGGCCCTTGACCCGCTCCACGCCCCATGTCAGGTGGGCGTCGAAGGCGAGCAGATTGGTGGCGTTGACCGAGATTCCGTCGCCGTTGAGGTTGATGACGACGACGTTCGCCCCGTAGTCGGCGAGGTAGAGCAGGCCGTCGCCGGAGCACTTCATCAGGGGCGCGCCCTCGCCGGTGAGCCAGTCCTTGGCGATCTGGCGCACGGCCGGCGGGTTGGGCTCGTACTGCACGAACCCCTCGTAGGCGACCATCGACCCCACGCGCGCGAGGAGGTCGTTGCCGGTCTGCATGGCGACCTTGAGCATGTGGTTGCCGTGGTTCTCCATGCGGGCGGTGACGGGTGCGGGGGCGTGGCCCGCGAGTTGCTGTGTCATGACGGGCTCCCTCAGACCTCGTACGGCTGGACGACGATGAAGTTGCCGGGCGCTCCCCGGAACTGGAGGTTGACGCTCTCCCCCGTGTCACCGGGGTACGCGTTGCGGCGCATGCGCACCTGGCTGGAGACGACGACCTGCGCGGCGGCCGACCAGGCGACCACGGCGTTGCAGTCGGCGAACGTGGTGGGTGTGACGGGCAGGACCACGGGCGTGCCGTGCGTCTTCACGACGATGGTGCCGGTGCCCTGGAACTGCATGGTGAACAGCGCGCCGCCTGGGATGCCGTGGCCCTCGATGCGCCGTACCTCGTAGGTGAGGCTCTCGTCGAAGGCGAGGACGTTCTCGGCCGAGACGCAGACGGCGTCGCCCTCCAGTTCGAGGGGGTGCAGCATGGTCGAGTTCTCGGCGAGGAACACCTGCCCCTGCCCCGTGCAGCGCATCAGCTGCATCTCCTGGCCGGTCGCGTTGCCGACGATCCGGCCGGAGAACCCGGCGCCCTTGTAGCTGAAGTCGACCTTGCCCTGGTAGAGCACCATGCTGCCCTGCCGGGCCAGTACCGGCTGTCCGCCGATGCCGAGGTCGACGCGGACGAGCTTCTTGTTCTGCTGCGTCCAGCGCTGTCCGGTGGGGGTCTCCTTGAACTGCTGGAGGGCGGCGGAGACACCGGGGCCCTGGGGAGCGCCTTGAGGGGCACCCTGTGGGACGCCCTGCGGGGCTCCGTAGGGGGCCTGCCCGAACGGCGGCTGCTGCTGGCCGTAGCCGGGGGGCGGGGTGGGCTGGCCGTAGCCGGGCGGCGGGGCCGGGGCTTGGGGCGCTTGCGACGCATGAGGTGCCTGGGGCTGGCCGTAGCCAGGAGGCGGCGGCGCGGCCTGACCGGGGACCTGACCGTACTGCGGCGGCTGCTGGCCCGGCTGGCCGTACGGCGCGGGCGCCGGGGCCGGAGGCGGCACCTGAGAGCCACCCGGCGGAGTGTGCAAGGGCGCGACGATGGTCGGGGCGGCGTGCACCTGGGGCGCGGGCGCCGGGGCGGGAGACGGGGTGGAGCCGGGCGGGGGCGCGAAGCCTTGGGCGGCCGGCTGGGGCGCGGGGGCCGGGGCGGGTTCCGGAGTGCCGGGAACGCCGAACGCGGGCGGGGCGAAGCCCGGGGCTGCGCCCGCCTGCGGCTGCTGCGGGGCGGGCGCGGGCGTCTCCTCCTCGGCCACCTCACCGCCGAAGTTCTTCAGCAGTGCGTCCAGGCCTCCGTCGAAGCCCTGGCCGACGGCGGCGAACCGCCAGACGTCCTTGAGGTAGAAGTCGCCCAGCATCACGGCCCGTTCGGTGGAGAACTCCGAGCCGTTGAAGGAGTAGCGCGCCACCTCCTCGCCGCCCGCCACGATGCGGAGATACCCGGAGGCGATCTGCGACATCTGTCCGGCGCCGTCGATCGTCGCAGTGAAGGACAGCTTCTGGATCTGCGAAGGGATCCGGTCGAGCGTCACCCGGAAGGACTCTGTGTCGCCCGCCTGGGCGCCCAGGAGCTGAATGGACTCCTCGGGGGACTTGGGCTGGTTGAAGAAGACGAAGTACCGGTCGTCCGAGAGCCGTTCGTCGGCGTCGAGGCCGAAGCAGCTGATGTCGAAGCTCAGTCCGGGGCCGGTGATCTGTACACCTACGTACAGATCCGTGCCCGCCGTGAGATCACTGATCCTGGCCTTGTGGCCGCGTTGGAATTCCCTGGCCATGCGTAACGACCGTCCCCCATCCAGAACGTGAGTGCGTCGCGCCAGGCTAACGGCAAACTCGGACACCGGACGAGGTCGGTACAGAGCCGGTACACAACGCCCGCACGGCCGTATCGGCTGTTCGCTCGCGGAAAGCGGTCGGTCACCCGGCCGGGCTTCCGCCCCGCGCGCCGGGTACATGGGGCAACCGCTCGGCGGCGACCACGCCTTCGAGGTATCCCCGGGCCCGTTCCGTGCGCGGATAGGCCTTGAGGAGTTCCCAGAAGCGAGGCCCGTGTCCCGGAACGAGCAGATGCGCGAGTTCGTGGACGAGGACGTAGTCGACGACGTACTCGGGCATGCCCTGGAGGCGGTGCGAGAGGCGGATGCTGCCCTCGGAGGGGGTGCAGGAGCCCCAGCGCGTGTTCTGGTTGGTCACCCAGCGCACTGAAGCGGGCCGGGCCCGGCCCTCGAAGTACTGGTCCGAAAGACGCCGGGCCCGCTCGGTCAGCTCGGCGTCGCCGAGGGCCCGCTTGCTCTCCTGGGCGGCCAGCTTGTCGAGCATGACGGTCACCCAGCGCTGCTCCTCCGCCTCGGACATCCGGGCAGGGATGAGCACCACGGTGCGATCGCCCTCGCGGTACGCGGAGACGGTTCTGCGTCGGCGGGTACTCCTGCGGACCTCGATCGCGCTCGCCCTCGAGCCGCTCGGCGGCTGGCTCGTCGTGCTGCGCTGTGCGGTTCCGGCGCGGTGCAGTGGGTCGGCGGGCACGCCCCGACGTTACCCGCTGCACCCGGGGAAGTCCCGACTCCGGGACGCTTCGGTGCCGCCGCTCCCACCGGCCGCCGGATTTGTACGACCCGGTGCGTACGACCGGCGGGTACGGCCCGGCGTGTACGACCGGCGGGTACGGCCCGGCTGCCGGATCGGTGCGGCACGGTCGCCGGATCCGTGTGGCACGGTCGCCGGATCCGTGTGGCACAGGCGCCTGCTCCGTGCGGCACAGGCGCCGCCATTCCTACGCGCCGGTCGCCCGATTGGTACGACCAGTACGACGAATACCCACACCTGTGGACAACTTTCGGCAGCCCGCGGCGGGGTTGGGCATGCTGGATCTCGTCGGCGAAGCGACGGCGGGGCCGGTCCGGGGCCAGGGACCGCGCCCGCGCTCGGGACCGTCGGCGCACGGGGACGATCTACGACGTACGGGGGCCTGTCATGCATCCGATGGTGAAACCCGCGCTCAGGCGCGGCTGGCGCGACCTCAAAACCGTGCAATTCGGGATGACACCGGCGCATGCGATGACGCTCGGCCCGATGGACCTGGCGACGGGCAGCTTCCTGGACCTGCTGAACGGCACGCGCGGACTGGAACTGCTGCGCGACGAGGGACGCCGCATGGATTTGCCCGACGGTCATGTCGACAGGCTGGTGCAGGGGCTTGCGCGGGCCGGGCTGCTGGACGACGCCCGCGGCGGCGGGCCTGCCGCCGACGCCCTGCGGAAGAAGCAGGGTGTCCTCGACCGGCTGCGTCCCGACCTGGCCTCCCTCTCGCTGACGGCCTCGGCCCCGGGCGACGCCATCGGGCGGCTGGCCGCGCGGCGCTCCCAGCGCGTGCAGATCCGAGGGGCGGGCCGGGTGGGTGCCGCGCTGGCCTCGCTGCTGGCCGCGGCGGGCGTGGGCGGGGTGGACGTGATGGACGGCGGCTGTGTGGAGCCGTGGGACGTCGCGCCGGGCGGCCACCCTGCGGACGCCGTCGGCGAGCGCAGGGACGAATCGGCCCGCCGTGCCGTGCGCAGAGCGGCCCCGGACCGGCCGCCGCGCCGCACGGCGGCAGAGGTGTCTTCCGAGGAAGGTGACCCGGGATTCTCACTGGTGGTTCTCGCACCGCGGGACGATGTCGCCGTGTACGCGCCCGACCCGGCCGTCGCCGAGCCGCTGATGGCCGCCGGGACACCCCATCTGTACGCCGGGGTCGTGGAGGGCACCGGCCTCGTCGGTCCTCTCGTCCTGCCCGGCGAGACGGGATGTGCGGGATGTCTCCAAGAGAGCCGCACCGATCTTGACGCGGCCTGGCCGCGTCTGGTCGCCCAGTGGCGCTCCGGCAGGCAGCGGCAGGTCCGGCCATGCGACGTGACACTGGCCACGGCCGTGGCCGGGCTGGCGGCCGCCCACGCGCTCGCGTTCCTGGACGGCCGGGCCCCCTCCAGCGCCGGGGCACGCTGGGAATGCTCCGTCCCTGGTCTCCAGTGGCGCGCGCGGCCGGTCCGGGCGCATCAGGAGTGCCCGTGCGCGGCGTCGGAGAGAGGAAATGGGGAGCACCCCTCGGAGGACGGGGGGTCGCACGAGACAATGGCTGTGCAACGGCCGTCGGAGCAGTGCCGTGAGGCAGAGGCGGAGCGGCCGGCTGGGACTTGGAGGGCGCATGTCTGATCTTCCCCGGAAGGCGGTTACCCGGACCGCCAAGCTCGCCGCGCTCCCGCTCGGCATCGCCGGGCGGGCGACCTGGGGATTCGGCAAGCGGATCGTCGGCGAGTCCGCCGAGCTCGTCGGCCGCGAACTGCAACAGCGCACGGCTGAGCAGCTGTTCAAGGTGCTCGGTGAGCTCAAGGGCGGCGCGATGAAGTTCGGCCAGGCCCTGTCCGTCTTCGAGTCGGCGCTGCCGGAGGAGGTGGCCGGCCCCTACCGGGCCGCGCTGACCAAGCTCCAGGAGGCGGCGCCGCCCATGCCGACCCGGACCGTGCACGCGGTGCTGGAGGAGCGGCTCGGTGAGGGCTGGCACGAGCTGTTCCTCGAGTTCGAGGACAAGCCCGCCGCTGCGGCCTCGATCGGCCAGGTCCACCGGGGAGTGTGGCACGACGGCCGCGAGGTGGCGGTCAAGGTGCAGTACCCGGGCGCCGGCGAGGCCCTGCTGTCGGATCTGAACCAGCTGAGCCGCTTTTCGCGCCTGCTCGGTCCTTTGATCCCCGGCATGGACATCAAGCCCTTGATCGCGGAGCTGAAGGACCGCGTCTCGGAGGAGCTGGACTACGGCCTGGAGGCCCAGGCCCAGCAGGCCCACGCGGAAGAGTTCACGGACGACCCGGACGTGGTCGTGCCGCAGGTGGTCCACCAGTCCGACCAGGTCCTGGTGACCGAGTGGATCGACGGCGTCCCGCTGTCGGAGATCATCTCGGACGGCACCCAGGAGCAACGCGACCGTGCCGGTCAGCTTCTGGCCCGCTTCCTTTTCTCCGGTCCCGCCCGCACGGGGCTGCTGCACGCCGATCCCCACCCGGGCAACTTCCGGCTCCTGCCGGGCGGCGCGGACGGTGAGGACGACTGGCGCCTCGGTGTGCTGGACTTCGGTACGGTCGACCGGCTCCCGGGGGGCCTGCCGGCCACCATCGGCGAGTCGCTGCGGATGACTCTCGACGGGGAGGCCGAGGCGGTCTACGAGCTCCTCTGCGCGGAAGGGTTCGTCAAGGAGACCATAGAGCTGGACCCGGACGCCGTCATGGACTACCTGCTGCCGATCATCGAGCCGGCCCAGGTCGGGGAGTTCACCTTCACACGGGGCTGGATGCGCAGCCAGGCGGCACGGGTCGCCGACCCCCGCTCCCCTGCCTACCAGCTCGGCAAGCAGCTCAACCTGCCCCCGTCCTACCTGCTGATCCACCGGGTGACGCTGAGCACGATCGGTGTGCTGTGCCAGCTGGGCGCGACGGTGCGGCTGCGGGAGGAACTGGAGGAGTGGCTGCCGGGGTTCGTGCCGGAGGACCCGGCCGAAGGCGAGGAGGCGGTGGCGCAGGCGTGAGTCCCGGCCGCGGGATTCACCACCAGTCGGAGTCCAGGCGCCCCTCGATGGACCGGAGGTTCTCCCGGGAGCAGTTCTCGCAGAAGTGGCGACGGGCGCCGTCCTCCACGGAGTAGGTCCAGGTGAGCGGCGGGCCTTCGGTCAGGACCTCGGCCGATGTGCCGCAGCGGGCACAGAGGAAGCGCCGCGGCTTCGCGGCGGACCCGTCGTCACTGCGCCCTGAGGGACTCGTCATCGCTGCCTCCTGAAGGACGCGTCATCCGGCGACGATATCTCCGCGCCAGGCAACACGCTGGGCACGACGCCCTGCGCTCCTTCGTCGCTGGTCCCGGCTCGACGGGCACCCGCCCTTGGTCTCACAGGCAGGCACCGCCGCCGGCCCGGCAAGCGGCGCCCCGGTGCGGTGGACGCCCGGCGTCCACCGGCCGGTACAACGCCCCGCCGGGGTCAGTCAGTACGACGCACCGCCGGGGTCAGTCGGTACAACGCGCCGCGGGGACCGGCCCGTTCTGCACGGATCGGCCCCCGCGGTAGAGAGCTGGGCGGCGGCAGCCCGGCTTTCCGGGCCGGGAAGCCCCGCTTCAGGTGCGGCGGATTACTGCATGACCGCCATGGCGAGCGCACGTCGGGCACGCAGCGAGGCGCGCTCCGCCCTGCGCTGCATGCGGCGAGCGGCCGCCAGGCGCACGGCCAGGCGATCCCGCTCCGCCTCCTGCAGTCGGTCGCGCATATGCGCGCGAGCCATGGCTTCTGGGATGAGTTGCATCTCTCGGGTCCTGTTCTGACGCGAGTCCTTCGCGCCGCTGATGGTGAAGTCTTGGGTTGCGGAGCCGGCGGGCTCGTAAGTGGACGGCTTCATCGGGGCCTGCTTCTGGGGGTCGTGCGTGAGGGGGCGGTCGATCGTTCCTGCGGTGTTCATGCCGTGACCGGGTTCTTGCGCGGGCGGCCACGCGGCCGCTTCCGGGCGACGACGACACCCTGGACGAACAGCTCGCCACCCCAGACGCCCCAGGGCTCACGCCGCTCCTTGGCACCGGCGAGGCAGGCCTCGACCAGCGGGCAGGTGCGGCAGAGGGACTTGGCGTACTCGACGTCCGCGGGCGACTCGGCGAAGAAGACCTCCGGGTCGTAGGAACGGCACGGGACGGGTACGCCGAGGTTCTCGATGGCGTCGTCGAGCGCGGTGAGCGCGGTGAGCGGGGTCAAGGCGGGGTCCTCCGTGGAGCCGGGCTTGGGGATCGTGTCGGAAGGCGGTACGGACGGGGCGTGCGCTTCGAGTTGCACGGTTCGTCTTCCTCGTCTGCTCGTGCCGGCCTGTTGGCCGAGGGGTGGTGGTACCGGGTTCTTTTCTTGTCCCGAGGCTCCTTCGGTCTGTCATCCCTGTTCAGGGACAAACAGAAGGGCCGCGGATCCCGGATGGGGTTCCGCGGCCCTGAAGGCGCCGGCCTGATCGTTGATCAGGCTGGATCACTCCAGGGTTCTGGCCCACGGAAGGCCCACATCTGGTGGTGCTGCGTCGTCTGCTTCCGGAATCCGGCACCGGTCGCCGTAAAGGCATAGGCCTGTGCCTGTGCCGTTACTGCCGCTTCCAGTGCCTTGGTCGGTCGCTCATTGCGCTCACGAACGGGAAGGCCCGCGGGAGCAACGGAGGAGGACGCCGGACGGACGGCACGAATGCCGGACAGACCGGTGCCCAGGTTCGAAACGCCGAGCATGCACGCGGAGACGGCCGAGCGATCGGTCATTTTCACGATGCTGACGGAGCTGGTGTTGATGCTGATCACTGGACTCGCCTCCTCTCGGCGTCTCGGGGGACTGGATGAACCAGTCCGACGGATATGCAAGTAGAACACGGAATCAGGGCCTCCGAGAAGGCCGCTGTTCTCGTGCCTAAGAACCTATGGGGATTGCTGGGGCATGCGCAAACTATTTTTTCGACGAGTTCGTGTCAGTCCTGATCCGTGCTCTCCACGCCCGACTGGCCTGCGCAGATGGCCAGTACGTCGGCTCCGTAGCGGGTGAGCTTGCGCATCCCGACGCCAGGGATGCGGGCGAGCTCACGCTCGTCGTCGGGGGCGGACTCGGCGATCGCCATCAGAGTCCTGTCCGTGAACACGCAAAAGGCGGGCTGGCCGCTGTTGCGTGCCTGGTCGGCGCGCCACTCGCGCAGCCGCTCGTACAGGCCCTCGTTCATGTCGGAGGGGCAGTCGTCGCAGCGCATCAGCTTCATCTCGCCGGGGTCGGTCAGCGTGCGGCCGCAGACCCGGCAGCGGGCGGGAACTCGCTGAGCCCGCCGCGGGGCGGAACCCCTGGTTCCGGGGATTCCGCGCTCGATTCCGCCCGCCCCGCCGGCGCTGGCGCGCCCCGTGGTGGTCGTCGTGCCGGGGCGCAGTCCGTCGAGGAATCGGCTGGGACGGCGGTTGGCGCGGCCGCCGGGTGAGCGGGAGAGCGCCCAGGAGACATGGAGGTGCTCGCGAGCGCGGGTGACACCTACATAGAGAAGGCGGCGCTCCTCCTCGATCTGTTCGTCGGTCTTCGCGTAGGTGATCGGCATCATGCCCTCGGCCACACCGACCAGGAAGACGACGTCCCACTCCAGGCCCTTGGCCGAGTGCAGGGAGGCGAGGGTGACGCCTTGCACGGTGGGTGCGTGCTGGGCGTTCGCCCGTTCGTCGAGTTCGGCGACGAGGTCCGCCAGGGTGGCGCCCGGCTTGGCGGCGGCGAAGTCCTGGGCGAGGTTCACCAGGGCGGCCAGGGACTCCCAGCGCTCCCTGACCGCCCCCGAGCCGGCCGGTGGCTGTGGCGTCCAGCCCTCTCCCGACAGCACGGCACGCACCTGGGAAGGGAGGTCGACGGCGTCGTCGAGCAGGGAGTCGTTGCCGCCGAAGCGGGCTGCGCCACGCAGGGCGATGCCCGCCTTGCGCACTTCCGGGCGGTCGAAGAACCGCTCGGCGCCGCGCAGCTGGTAGGGCACGGCGGCGTCGGCGAGGGCCTGCTCATAGGTCTCGGACTGCGCGTTCGTGCGGAACAGGACGGCGATCTCGGAGGCCGGGACCCCCGAGTCCATGAGCTCGCGGATGCGGCGGGCGGCGCCTTCCGCCTCGGCGGGTTCGTCGGTGTACTCGGTGTAGACCGGCTCGGGCCCCGCGGCGCGCTGGGAGACGAGCTCCAGGCGGTGGTCGGCGGCCCGGCCCCGGGCCTGGGCGAGCAGGCCGTTGGCGAGGTGGACGACCTGGGGAGTGGAGCGGTAGTCACGGACGAGCTTGACGACGGTGGCCCCGGGGTGGCGGGTGCGGAAGTCGAGCAGATGGTCCGGGGTCGCTCCGGTGAAGGAGTAGATCGTCTGGCTGGCGTCCCCGACCACGCACAGGCTGTCCCGTTCACCCAGCCACAGTTCGAGCAGGCGCTGCTGGAGGGGGCTGACGTCCTGGTACTCGTCGACCACGAAGTGCTGGTACTGGGCGCGGATCTGCTCCGCGATGTCGTGCCGGTCCTGGAGGACGGCCACGGTCAGCAGCAGCACGTCCTCGAAGTCGATGACGGACCGCTCGCGCTTGACGTCCTCGTAGGCGGCGTAGAGCTGGGCGATCTCGGCCGGGTCGCGAGGGGACTCCCGGCCCGCCTTGGCCGCGGCGGGTGCGTAGTCGGCGGGGACGGTCTGGGTGACCTTGGACCATTCGATCTCGGCGGTGACGTCCCGCAGCTCGCCACGGTCGAGCCGGATGCGGCAGGCGGCCGCCGCGTCGGCGACGAGCTGGATCTTGCGGTCGACGAGCCGGGGCATGGAGCCACCGACCGCTTTCGGCCAGAAGTACTGGAGCTGGCGCAGCGCTGCCGAGTGGAACGTACGGGCCTGGACGCCGGCGGCGCCGAGCTGGCGCAGCCGACCGCGCATCTCTCCGGCGGCGCGGTTGGTGAAGGTGACGGCGAGGACGCTGGAGGGGTGCAGGATGCCCGCGCGCACTCCGTAGGCGATGCGGTGGGTGATCGCCCGGGTCTTGCCCGTGCCCGCGCCCGCCAGGACGCACACCGGACCGTGCAGGGCCGTGGCCACCTCGCGCTGCTCGGGGTCGAGCCCCTCGAGCACGGCGTCGGCGGAGTCCGGTACCTGCGGGAACAGGGTGGAGTGCGTTGCTGCTGTCACACGGCCATGCTGCCAGGTCGCGCGAGACGACAGCGCCGGTTGTCCACAGGCGGGCACTGATCGTCGTATGAATGCGGCAGGCGTCACGTCGGGCCGGGCCCCGGGCCCGGGAATGGCGGACCTTTCACATACGTTCTGTCACTGCGACCACCCGCCCCGAGCCACCGAAGGAGCACGAGAGACATGCTGGGCACTGTGACGATGTACAGCACCACGTGGTGCGGCTACTGCCGCCGGCTGAAGAGCCAGATGGACCGCGAGGGCATCGCGTACACCGAGATCAACATCGAGCAGGACCCGGAGTCCGCCGCGTTCGTCGAGAAGGCGAATGGCGGAAACCAGACGGTGCCCACCGTCCTGTTCCCGGACGGCTCGACGCTCACCAATCCCTCGCTGGCCCAGGTGAAGCAGAAGATCGGCGCCTAGTCGCCGGGTACTCGTGCGGGGAAGGCGGCTCCTGAGACAGCTCAGGGGCCGCTTTCTTGCATCTCTCCTTCACCGACGAGGTCAGACGACACTCCGCGTAGGCAGCGGCTTGCCGTACCAGAGTTCGATCAGGCGGGCCGCGATGGAGATGCCGTAGGGCGGGAGCACCTCGCCCGACTCGAAGGCGGCGTGCAGTTCCTCGCGGGAGAACCAGCGGGCCTCGTGGATCTCGTCGCCGTCGACCTCGATCTCGGTCGAGGTGGCGCGGGCCATGAAGCCCAGCATGAGGCTGGACGGGAAGGGCCAGGGCTGGCTGGCGACGTACTCGACCTGGCCGACGCTGATGCCGACCTCCTCGTGGACCTCGCGCCGCACGGACTGCTCGATGGACTCGCCGGGCTCGACGAAGCCGGCCAGCGTCGAGAAGCGGCCCTCGGGCCAGTGGACCTGGCGGCCGAGCAGGATGCGGTCGTCCTCGTCGGTCACGGCCATGATCACGGCGGGGTCCGTGCGCGGGTAGTGCTCCGCGCCGCAGGCCGGGCAGCGGCGGATGTGTCCGGCGGCGGCGATGACGGTGCGCTCGCCGCAGCGCGAGCAGAAGCGATGCGTGCGCTGCCAGTTCTCCAGGCCCACCGCGTGCACCATCAGGCCCACGTCGCGGGCCGACAGCAATGCGCCCGCCTCACGCAGGCCGGCCGGGCGCGCGGACTGGTCCATCCGTCCGGGCAGGGCGTCCTTCTGGAGGGCGAAGTAGCTGACGCCGTCCTCGTCGATGCCGAGGAAGTAGCGGTGTGCCTCGGTGAGGGGGGCCTCGAAGGAGGGGGTCATGACGAGTTCGGTGCGCCCGTCCGCCGTCTCGTCGATGAGGACCTGTCCGCCGGAGACCACGAAGCAGCGCGTCGTCGGGTGGCTCCACGCCGCCGCGAGCCAGGCCTCGTCGAGCCGGTGGTGGGCGGCCCGGTCGATGCCGCTCGGGGCGGTGAGCGAGATGGGACGGTCGGCGTTGTGGTCGGTCCAGGTGGTCACGGGTGTTTCCAACTCCCCGGTGCAACGGTCGGGTTCGGCGGGCGGTTCAGCGGGACGTGCGGCGACCGGGTCCGGCGGGCTCGGTCGGTGCGGGGCGGCGCTTCCAGTGTGCCCCGCGCGCGTGACCGGCCCGGACGGAACGGGACGCTCAGGGCGCATGGCGCCAGTTCTCGGCGAGGTCACCCCACAGGTACGCGGTGGTCTCGACGCCCTTGAGGAGCAGGTCGAGTTCGACTTTCTCGTTCGGGGCGTGCCAGCCGTCGGAAGGGACGGAGACGCCCAGGAACAGCACCGGGGCGCCGAGGACGTCCTGGAGGTCCGCAGCCGGTCCGGAGCCGCCCTCGCGTGTGAAGCGGACCGGCTTCTCGAAGGCCCGGCCCATGGCGCGGGCGACCGACCGGAGGGCCGGGTGAGCCAGCGGCGTCAGGCACGGGCGCGTGGCCCCGCTGAACGTGATGTCGCAGCGGATCCCGGGCGGCACCTGCTGCTCCGCCCAGGCGCGGACGGCCTTCTCGACGTGGCCGGGGTCCTGGCCCGCCACCAGGCGGAAGGACAGCTTCACCATGGCGGAGGAAGGGATGATCGTCTTGCTGCCGGGGCCCTGGTACCCGCCGCCGATGCCGTTGACCTCCGCGGTGGGGCGGGCCCAGATCCGCTCCAGCGTGGTGTACCCGGCCTCCCCCTGGGCGGCGTGGGACTTCGCCGTGCGCAGCCACTGCTGCTCGTCGAAGGGCAGCTCCGCGAAGAGTTCGCGCTCCCGGTCGGTGAGTTCGACCACGCCGTCGTAGAAGCCGGGGATCGCCACGCGCGCGTGCTCGTCGTGCAGGGCGGCGACCAGGCGGGCGGCGGCCGTCGCCGGGTTGGGCACTGCGCCGCCGAACGAGCCGGAGTGGATGTCCTGGCCGGGGCCGTGCAGGCGTATCTCGCACTCGGCGAGGCCGCGCATGCCGGTGCACACCGTGGGGGTGTCCTCCGCCCACATGCCGGTGTCGGAGACGATCACGGCGTCGGCGGCGAGCCGCTCGGCGTGCTGCTCGACCAGATCCCGGAAGTGCGGCGAGCCGGACTCCTCCTCGCCCTCGATCAGCAGCTTCAGGTGCACCGCCGGGGTGGTGCGGCCGGTGGCGGCGAGGTGGGCGCGGACGCCTAGGGTGTGGAAGAAGACCTGTCCCTTGTCGTCGGCCGCCCCGCGCGCGTAGAGGCGGTTCCCGCGGACGGCGGGCTCGAAGGGGTCGCTGTCCCAGCCGTCCTCCCGGGCGGCGGGCTGCACGTCGTGGTGGCCGTAGACCAGCACCGTGGGCGCCTGCGGATCGTCACAGGGCCACTCGGCGAAGACCGCGGGGGCTCCCGGGGTCTGCCAGACCTCGGCCGTCGGGAAACCGGTCTGCCGCAGCTTCGCGGCGAGCCAGTCGGCGCTGCGTCGTACGTCGGGCGCGTGGTCCGGCTGGGCGGACACCGACGGGATGCGCAGCCACTCGGCGAGGTCGTCGAGGAAGGCGGCGCGGTGCTGCTGGATGTACGTACGGACGACGCTGTCCGGGGCCTGGCTCATGGTCACGACCCTATCGGCCCGCGCCGACGTCCTCGGAGTGCGGTTCCTCACCGGCACCTGCCCCCTTCCGCGCACCGATCTCCCCGCCGGACGGATCCTCCAGCAGCAGCCGCTCCAGATCGGCGAGGTCCGGCAGCTCCGGACGGACGACCTCCCCGCTGCGCACGTACAGGAACGCCGCCGTGACGGACTCCGGCGGAACGCCCCGCTGCTCGGCCCAGGCCAGACGGTAGACGGCGAGCTGCAGCGGGTCGGCAGTGCGGGAGCGGTTGGTCTTCCAGTCGACGATCTCGTACGTCGCGTCCTGTCCTTCGCCCTCCTTGTAGACGGCGTCGATGCGGCCCCGGACGATCCGGCCGGCGATCTCGAGCTGGAAGGGGGCCTCCACCTGGTAGGGCGTGCGGTGCGCGTACGGGGTGCGCTCGAACGCTTCCTTGAGGGCTTCCAGGTCCCGTTCGTCAGCGATCTCGGCTTCGCCGCCGGGCAGTTCTTCCGGCTCCAGCAGGGGCAGCATGAGCTCTTCGAAGCGGGACTCGACCCAGGCGTGGAAGCGGGTGCCGCGGCGGGCCGCGGGCTGGGGCGGGCGGGGCATGGGGCGGGCCAGCTCCTGGGCGAAGCCGTCCGGGTCGGCGGCGAGGCGCAGCAGCTGCGACGCCGAGAGCGAGGCGGGGAGGGGGACGTCGGTGACGCCGTCGCGGGCCCGCAGGAGCTCGCCGGTGAGGGCGTCGAGGTCGCGGTCCCAGGAGGCGATGGTGCGGGCCTCCTCCGGGGTGAGGTGCTGGTGTTCCCCGTCGCGGTGGCCCGGCTGCCCGGGGGTCCTGGGGTGCGGGCGGGCGGCCTGCGGTTCCGGTGGGGCGGCCTGGTGGGGGACGGTGGGGCGGGCTGTGCCCCGGGCGTCACCGCCGGCCGGGTCTTCGCCATGGGCGTTCTTGCGGAGCGCCTCCTCGAACGAACCACCCTCGTCGAAGGGGTCCTCGGCGAACGGGCCCGGATCCTCGAACGGGTCCTTCTCGAAGGGGTCGTGCTCGTCGTACGGGTCCTCGCCGAACGGACCCGGACCGTCGAACGGGTCCTCGCCGAACGGGTCGGGCTCGTCGTACGGAGGCTCTTCACGGGGAGACGCGTCGTCCTCGGGGGGCGCCGGCCACTCCGGATCCTCGAGGGCGTCCGGGTCGTGCGTGGCCGCGGGGCGCCCGTCCTCCTGGGAGGCGAGGTCCGCCAAGTGGGCCAGCACGGTCTCCGCGGCCGCGCGGCGGCGGATCAATGCCGCCTCGTCCAGGGGCAGGGGCCACACCTGGTCGGCCGCCGCCCGGTGCAGGGCCGGGTTCTCCTCGTCCTCGGCGGGTTCCTCCGCCCAGGCCTCGATCTCGCCGTACCCGGCCTCGCAGTGCTCGTAGAGGGCTTGGAGGAAGGCGGACGGCCCTCGGTGCTTCTTCTGGGTCGGACCCCACCAGTGGCCGGAGCCCAGGAGGAGGGAGCGGGGGCGGGTGAAGGTGACGTAACCGAGGCGGAGTTCCTCGGTGTGCTGGTGGTCCTTCATGGCCTCGTGGAAGGCCTTCAGCCCCTTGGCGTCCCAGGACCCCACGTCGGGCAGGGTGTCGGCGTCGCCGCGCAGCCCGTGCGGCAGGACCTTGCCCTGGGAGGTCCACTTCTCGCGGCCCTGGCTGCTGGGGAAGGTGCCGGTGACCAGGCCGGGGACGACCACGACGTCCCACTCCAGGCCCTTCGACTTGTGCGCGGTGAGCACCTTGACGGTGTTCTCCCCGCCGGGCAGGGCGTTGTCGAGCCCCTTCTCGTACTGGGCGGCGGTGCGCAGGAAGCCGAGGAAGGCGAGCAGGGTCGCCTCGTTGTCGCCGGCGGAGAAGGATGCGGCGACGTCGAGGAAGTTGGACAGGGTCTCGCGGCGGCGGGCGGCCAGGGCGTGCGGGGATGCCGACAGCTCCACTTCCAGGCCGGTGACGGCGAGGACGCGGTGCAGGACGTCCATCAGCGGGTCGGCCAGGGAGCGGCGCAGCTCCCGCAGTTCGGTGGCCAGCCGGGCGAAGCGCACGCGAGCGTCGGGCGAGAACGGCAGTCCGTCGTCGTCCCCGCGGCCGTCCAGCGGTGTCTCCAGGAACGTGTCGAGGGCGTCGGCGAGGGAGATCACCTCGGACGGGTCGATCCCTTCGACGGCTTCGGCGAGGCGCCGGTCCTGATCGTCGTCGTCCGCCACGCGCGCGTGGGCCACGAGGAACCGCGCGCGCCGCCCCAGCAGGGCGAGGTCGCGCGGGCCGATGCGCCAGCGGGGGCCGGTGAGCAGGCGCACCAGGGAGGCGTTGGCGCCGGGGTCCTGGAGGACCTCGCAGACGGCGACGAGGTCGGCGATCTCGGGCAGGTGCAGCAGCCCGGACAGGCCGACGACCTCGACCGGGATGTCCCGGGCGACCAGGGCGCCCTGGATCTCGGCGAAGTCGGTCGCGGTACGGCACAGGACGGCGATCTCGCCGGGCGCGGTTCCGGTCCGGACGAGGTGGGCGACGGAGTCGGCGGCCCAGTCGATCTCCTCGGCGTGGGTGCGCAGCAGGGCACAGCGGACCGTGCCGTCGCGTTCGGCGCCGGGGGCGGGGCGGAGGGCCTCTACGCCCGCGTGCAGGGCGCGCAGGGGTTCCGCGAGGCCGTTGGCGAGGTCGAGGAGGCGGCCACCGCTGCGGCGGTTCTCGCTGAGCGCCTGGCGGGTCGCGGGGCGGCCGTCGGTGTGGGCGAAGTGCTCGGGGAAGTCGTCGAGGTTGGCGACGGAGGCGCCGCGCCAGCCGTAGATCGCCTGGCAGGGGTCGCCGACGGCGGTGACCGGGTGGCCGGTGCCCGCACCGAAGAGGCCTGCCAGGAGGACGCGTTGGGCGACGGACGTGTCCTGGTACTCGTCGAGCAGGACCACTCGGAACTCGTCGCGCAGGAGGCGGCCCACCTCGGGGACCTCTGCGAGACGGGCCGACAGGGCGATCTGGTCGCCGAAGTCGATCAGGTCACGCTCGCGTTTGGCTGCCCGGTAGCGGGTGACCAGCTCGGCGAGTTCCCGCCGGGCGGCGGCCGCTTCGGGGACCTTGCGCAGGTCGGCGTTGCTGAGCTTGGCGCCCCGCAGGGTCAACAGCAGTTCGGCGTCGTACGCGCGCAGAGCCTCGGGGCGTACGAGGTGCTCGGCCAGTTCGGCGTCGAGGGCGAGGAGGTCGCCGACCAGGTCGGGAAAGGAGCGGGTCAGCGCCGGGTAGGGCCCGGGGGCCTCGCGCAGGACGCGCGCGGCGAGCTGGAAGCGGGTCGCGTCGGCGAGCAGCCGGGAGGTGGGCTCCAGCCCGATGCGCAGGCCGTGGTCGGTCAGCAGACGGCCCGCGAAGGCGTGGTACGTGGAGATCACCGGCTCGCCCGGCGGGTTGTCCGGGTCGATGGCGTCCGGGTCGGTGACGCCGGCCTTGACGAGGGCCTTCCGGACGCGCTCGGCGAGTTCGGCGGCGGCCTTGTTGGTGAAGGTGAGGCCGAGCACCTGCTCGGGGGCGACCTGGCCGGTGCCGACAAGCCAGACCACGCGGGCCGCCATCACCGTCGTCTTGCCGGAGCCGGCTCCGGCGACGATCACCTGCGGGGCGGGCGGCGCGGTGATGCAGGCCGTCTGCTCCGGGGTGAACGGGATGCCGAGGAGCTCCTTGAGCTGGTCGGGATCGGTGATACGGGCGGGCACATCGAAAGGCTAGCGGCGGCCACTGACAGTGGTGACCGAACCGGCCCCCGGGACAGGAGAAGCGCAGGTCAGCACAGGTGGTGCGATACCTCACTCGACGATGTGCCGCCCCTCCTGACGCGCGCTGCACGAGGCCCGGAACGCGCAGTGCGTGCAGTGCTGCCCGGCGGTCGGCGTGAAGCGCTCGTCGAGGACCTTGCCGGCGGCGGTGGCGAGCAGATCACCGATCCACTCCCCCTCCAGCGGCTCCTGGGCCTGCACCTTGGGCAGGCTCTCGCCGCCGTCCCGCTTGGCGGCTCCCTGCCGAAGGTGGACGAGTTCGGCGCCGCCCGGCACGGGACGTACGCCGTCGAACACGTCGTCGACGGCCCCCTCGCGGACGGCCAGCTGATAGACGGCGAGCTGGGGGTGGCGCTCCACCTCCTTGGAACTGGGCGCCTGTTTGCCGGTCTTGAAGTCCACCACGTAGGCGCGGCCGTCGCCGTCCGCCTCGACCCGGTCCATCTGGCCGCGGATGCGCACCTGGCAGTCGCCCGCTTCGAGGGTGACGTCGAAGTCGTGCTCGCTGGCCACGGGGGTGCGTCCGGTGCGGTTCATGACGTGCCACTGCAGGAACCGTTCGAGCGCCACGCGCGCGTTGTCCTTCTCCTGGGCCGACTTCCACGGTGCGTCGAAGGCCAGTGCGTTCCACACCGAGTCGAGGCGTTCCATGAGGACGGTGAGGTCGGCCGGAGTGTGTCCGGAGGCGACCTCGTCGGCGAGGACGTGCACCACGTTGCCGAAGCCCTGGGCGGCGGTCGCGGGCGCGTCGGCCTTCACCTCACGTCCGAGGAACCACTGCAGGGCGCAGGTGTTGGCCAGTTGGTCGAGGGCGCTGCCGGAGAGCACGACGGGCTGGTCGCGGTCGCGCAGCGGCACCTTGGACTCGGTCGGCTCGAACATGCCCCACCAGCGGTAGGGGTGCGCGGACGGCACCAGGGGGCGGCCGTCCTCGTCGGCGAGCGCGGCGAGCCGTGCCAGACGGCGGGCGGCGGCCTCGCGAAGCGCGTCGGAGACGCGTGGGTCGACGGTGGTGGCGCGCAGTTCGGCGACGAGCGCCGCCACGGACAGCGGGCGCCGGGGGCGTCCGGTGACGTCCTTGGGTTCGACGCCGAGTTCGGTCAGGAAGCGGGAGGGCTGGTCGCCGTCGTCCGCGGGGGCCTTGACCGCGGTGACCACAAGGCGTTCACGCGCGCGCGTGGCGGCCACGTAGAACAGGCGGCGCTCCTCGGCGAGCAGTGCGCCGGGGGTGAGGGGTTCGGCGAGTCCGTCGCGGCCGATGCGGTCGGCCTCCAGGAGGGAGCCGCGGCGGCGCAGGTCGGGCCACAGGCCCTCCTGGACGCCCGCGACGACCACCAGGCGCCATTCCAGGCCCTTGGAGCGGTGCGCGGTCATCAGACGGACGGCGTCGGGACGTACGGCACGCCGCGTGAGGGTGTCAGCGGCGATGTCCTCGGCGTCGATCTCCGCCAGGAAGTTCAGGGTGCCCCGGCCGCCGGTGCGCTCCTCGGCGCGGGCCGCGGTGGCGAACAGGGCGCACACGGCGTCCAGGTCGCGGTCCGCGTTGCGCCCGGCGGCGCCACCGCGGCGGGCGGCCCGCTCCAGTCGCGTGGGCCATGGCGTGCCCTCCCACAGGTCCCACAGCGCCTCTTCGGCCGTACCGCCGCGGGCCAGGCGCTCGCGGGCCTTGCGCAGCAGCGCGCCGAGGCGCTGGGCGCCACGCGCGTACGTGGGGTCGTGCACGGCGAGCCGCTCCGGCTCGGCGAGCGCCTGTGCGAGCAGCACGTCGGAGGGTGGCGGCAGCGGGTTGCCGGCGGCGCGTTCCTCGTCACGCAGGGCGCGCCCGAGGCGGCGCAGGTCGGCGGCGTCCATGCTCGCGAGGGGGGACGTCAGGAGGGAGAGGGCGGTTTCGGTGTCGAGCCAGCAGGTGCTGCCCCGGAGGTGCGTGGGAGAAGCGCCCTCGGAGGGCCCGGAAGACCCGGAGGACCCGGAGGCCGCGTCGGCCTCCGCCGGCTCGGGAGACGCGTCGCGTGGACGATCACCGGCCTCGGCCTCCCCGGGCTCGGCTTCCTGAGCCTCCACTTCCCGGGGCTCGGCCTCCTGCGCCTCCGCTTCCCGGGGCTCGGCCTCCTGCGCCTCCGCTTCCCGGAGCTCGGCCTCCTGCGCCTCCGCTTCCCGGGGCTCGGCGGAGGATCCCGCCTCCGCCTCGGCCACCGCCCGCAACGCCGTCAGCAGCGGTGCCACCGCCGGTTCGTGCCGCAGGGGCAGATCGTCACCGTCGACGTCCACCGGGACACCCGCCGCCGAGAGGGCGCGGCGGAGCGTCGGGATGGTCCGGGACCCGGCGCGCACCAGCACGGCCATGTCCCGCCACGGGACGCCGTCCTCCAGATGGGCCCTGCGGAGGATGTCGGCGATGTTGTCCAGCTCCGTCCCGGCCGTCGGGTAGGTGTACGCCTCAACGCGGCCGCCGTCCCGCACGGGGGCGAGTTCGCGGTGGGCGCGGACCTTCTCGGCGGGCAGGCGGGTCAGGGGCATGCGCTGGGTGAGCAGCCGGGTGGCGGCGAGCAGGGCGGCGCCGGAGCGGCGGGACGTACGCAGCACCGCGACGGGGGCCGGGCGGCCGTCCGCGCGCGGGAAGGCGTGCGGGAAGTCCAGGATGCCGTTCACGTCGGCGCCACGGAACGCGTAGATGGACTGGTCGGGGTCGCCGAAGGCCACGAGCGTGCGGCCCGCGCCGGCCAGGGCCTCCAGCAGTCGCACCTGGGCGGGGTCCGTGTCCTGGTACTCGTCGACGTAGACGGCGTCGTAGCGGGCGGCGAGCCAGGCGGCGACCTCGGGGCGGCGGGCGAGGAGCACCGCGCGGTGGACGAGTTCGGCGTAGTCGATCACGCCCTGGAGGTCGAGCACGTCGAGGTACTCGGCGAGGAAGGCGGCCGCGGCGCGCCAGTCGGGCCGTCCCGTGCGGCGGGCGAAGGCGTCCAGGGCGTCGGGGCCGAGTCCCAGCTCGCGGCTGCGGGCCAGGACCGCGCGGACCTCGTCGGCGAAACCGCGGGTGGTCAGACAGGCGCGCAGCTCGTCGGGCCAGCGCACGTGCGCGAGCCCGAGGCGTTCCAGATCGATCTGCCCCGCGAGCAGCTCCCGCACGGAGACGTCCTGCTCGGGGCCGGACAGCAGCCGCAGTGGTTCCACGAACAGGTCGCTGTCCTGGTGGGCGCGGACCAAGGCGTAGCAGAAAGAGTGGAAGGTGGTCGCCCGGGGCGCGCGGGCCGCCCCGGTCCGCAGGGCCATGCGGTCGCGCAGTTCGACGGCGGCCCTGCGGCTGAACGTGAGCACCAGGATGCGCTCGGGATCCCCGCCGCGGGCGATCCGCTCGGTCACGGACTCGACCAGCGTCGTGGTCTTACCGGTGCCCGGACCTGCGAGGACGAGCAGCGGACCGGCCTTGTGGTCAACCACGGAGCGCTGCGCGGCGTCCAGAAGAGGGGGGTCCACCCGAGCGGGAGGGGTACGTACCAGTCGGTAAGCGCCACTGTTCCCCCGCCGCACCCGGGGGTGCGACAGGCCGCTGGTGGAGGAAGAGGAGCTCACGTGGTTCGCCGGTTCTGGTGGAAGTGCTGGGTGGCGGGCCACCGCGCGTGGCGGGCGGTGACCGCGGGGTGACGGGAGCGCGCGCAGCCGACGCTACGCCGCCGGGGGAGGCGGAAGCAGGGCTTCCCCTTCTTCCCGTCGCCCCCTCACGACGCTCGTGGCACGCGTGCCCCTCGTCCCACGAACGTACGTCATGGCCCCGGTGTGCCCCGATTCCCCCGTACGGATCACGGGTCACACGGGAGGGCGTCCGATGGCGGAAGCTGTCAGGTGTGACCCTCCGCGCGATCACCGCCGTCCCACCGCGCCCGTCTCATGTCGATGCGCGGCAGGTGGCCCTCGGCCTCGCGGCTTGCGGCCTTCAGGGGCGTGCCCTCCGCCCGGTAGTGGCCGAGCGCCCGCTGTTCGTGGCCCGGCAGCAGGACGCCGTCCGCGCGGACCACGCGCCACCACGGAGCGGCGCCCCCGTAGAGCGCCATCACACGGCCGACCTGGCGCGGACCGCCCTGCTCCAGCCACTCGGCGACGTCCCCGTAGGTCATGACACGGCCCGGCGGGATCAGGTCGGCGACGTCGAGGACCCGCTCGGCGTACTCGGGCAGCGCCTGCGCGGGCTCGTCCTCGTGCCGGCCCCCCTCAGGGCTCCTCTGCTCACTCATCCGCCCCATCCTGCCCCACCCCACCGACAACGGGCCGGGCGCGCTCCCGGGCGTTTCCCGCGCGCGGCAGGGGCGCGTCGGGCAGACTGTCCGCCCCCGCATGTGCACCCTGAATGCCCCGTGTGCCGGTGCGGCATGCCACCATCGTGCGGGCGGTGACCGGTGATACGAGACCAAGAAGAGACGATGAAGCAGCAGGGCGCGCACCCCGAGGACACGGAGGGCACCCCTGACGCTTCGTCGCGCCCGGGCACTCCGGAGGACCGTCCCAGGACGGCGGCGAAGAAGACCCGCGCACCCGCCCGGGAGCCGGAGTTCGCGCACATCGACGAGGTGGAGGGCGACGAACCGCTGCTCCCCGCGCGCGTGCACCGGCCGTCCGACCTGATGCGGCTGCTGGTGGGCGTGCTCGCCGTCGCGCTCCTGATCGGGATCGCCGCGTTCGCGCACGGCACCACCTCCGGCCTCGAACAGGACATCAACAAGGGCACCGGGCAGGCGCCCGACCTGCTCATCAAGATCGCGGGGCTGGCCTCCAGCATCGCGATCCTGCTGGTACCGGTCGCCTTCGCCATCGAGCGCCTGATCAAACGGGACGGGCTCCGCATCGCCGACGGCGTACTCGCCGCGGTCCTCGCCCACGGTGTGACCCTCGCCACGGACCTGTGGGTGGCCCGGGCCGCGCCCGATTCGATCCAGGAGGCGCTCACCCAGCCCTCCCCGGGTGACATCCACGCGCTGACCGATCCCGTGCACGGCTACCTGGCGCCGGTCATCGCCTATATGACGGCCGTCGGCATGTCCCGCAGACCGCGATGGCGCGCGGTGCTGTGGGTCGTGCTGCTCCTCGACGCCTTCTCGATGCTCGTCACCGGGTACACGACGCCGTTCTCGATCATCCTGACCGTGCTGATCGGCTGGACCGTCGCCTACGGCACGCTGTACGCGGTCGGCTCACCCAATGTCCGGCCCACCGGGCAGACCCTGATGGCCGGCCTGCGGACCGTCGGCTTCCGCCCGGTCAGCGCCTCACGCGAGGACACCTCGGACAACCCGGACACCGGGGACCGGGGCCGCCGCTACTTCGTCACCCTCGAGGACGGCCCGCCCCTCGACGTGACGGTCGTCGACCGCGAGCAGCAGGCGCAGGGCTTCTTCTACCGCGCCTGGCGCAACCTCACCCTGCGCGGCTTCGCCACCCGCAGCAGCCTCCAGTCGCTGCGGCAGGCCCTGGAGCAGGAGGCGCTGCTGGCGTACGCGGCGATCGCGGCCGGCGCCAACGCGCCCAAGCTGATCGCCACCTCCGAACTCGGCCCCGACGCGGTGATGCTCGTCTACGAGCACAGCGGCGGACGCACCCTCGACTCGCTGCCGGACGAGGAGATCACCGACGACCTGCTGCACGACACCTGGCACCAGGTGAAGGCGCTGCAGTCGCGGCGCATCGCGCATCGAAGGCTGGTGGGCGATGCCATCCTGGTGGATCGTTCCGGCAAGGTGATCCTCACCGACCTGCGCGTCGGCGAGATCGCGGCCGGTGACCTGCTGCTGCGCATGGACACCTCCCAGCTGCTGGTGACGCTCGGCCTCCGGGTGGGCGCTGAGCGGGCAGTGGCCTCGGCAGTGGGCGTGCTCGGGCCCGACGCCGTGGCGGACTGCCTGCCGATGCTCCAGCCCATCGCGCTCAGCCGCTCCACGCGCGCGACGCTGCGCAGACTGGCCCGGGAGCGGGCACAGCGCGAGCGCGACGCGGTCCTGGAGGCCTCCCGGCAGGCCAAGCAGGACCGCATGGAGGAACACGCGGACGAGTCCGCGCCCGTCCTGGAGAAGCCCGACAAGAAGGCCGTACGGGCGGAGCAGCGCGCCGAGAAACGGGCCATCGACGAGGCACTGGAGGAGGCGCGCGAGGAGGACCTGCTCACGCAGATCCGGCACGCGGTGCTGCGGATCAGGCCGCAGGCACCCGTCGAACCGGCCCGGCTGGAGCGGGTGCGTCCGCGCACGCTGATCAGCTTCATGGCCGGTGCGATCGGCGCGTACTTCCTGCTGACGCAGCTCACGCACATCGAGTTCGGGCCGCTCATCGCCAATGCCGAGTGGGGCTGGGTCGCCGCGGCCGTGCTGTTCTCGATGTGCAGCTACGTCGCGGCGGCGATGGCCCTGCTCGGATTCGTGCCCGAGCGGGTGCCATTCGTGCGGACGGTGGCGGCACAGGTCGCCGGATCGTTCGTGAAGATCGTCGCCCCGGCGGCGGTGGGCGGTGTCGCGCTGAACACCCGCTTCCTGCAGCGCGCGGGAGTGCGGCCGGGGCTCGCGGTGGCAAGTGTCGGCGCGTCGCAGCTGTTCGGGCTCGGCTGCCACATCCTGATGCTGCTGTCCTTCGGCTATCTGACCGGCACCGAGAAGACGCCGTCGCTGTCGCCGTCCCGGACGGTCATCGCCGGCCTGCTGACGGTGGCGGTGCTGGTGCTCGTGGTGACGTCCGTGCCGTTCCTGCGCAAGTTCGTCTCCACGCGCGTGCGGTCCC
The DNA here is from genome assembly GCF_040706515.1 of Streptomyces sp. NPDC047880. Taxonomy (NCBI): domain Bacteria; kingdom Bacillati; phylum Actinomycetota; class Actinomycetes; order Kitasatosporales; family Streptomycetaceae; genus Streptomyces; species Streptomyces sp. NPDC047880. The sequence goes on from NZ_JBEZOK010000008.1 coordinate 41,960, forward strand.
TGTTCGCGGGTGTCGTGCCGCGCATGCTGGACGTGCTCCAGCGGCCGCAGAAGCTGGTCACCGGCATCGGCGGCATGCTGCTGCTGACCGCCTGCTTCGTGATGTGCCTGGACGCCTCGATCCGCGCGTTCGGCGACGAGTCCACCTCGATCAGCATCGCCAGCGTCGCCGTCGTCTTCCTCGCGGGCAACGCCCTCGGGTCGGCGGCGCCGACGCCGGGCGGTGTGGGCGCGGTCGAGGCGACCCTGACGGTCGGTCTGATCGCCGTCGGTCTCCCGAAGGAGGTCGCGGCACCCGCGGTCCTGCTGTTCCGCCTCCTGACGCTGTGGCTGCCCGTCCTGCCGGGCTGGCTGGCCTTCAACCACCTCACACGCAAGCAGGCCCTCTGACCCGGCCGGAACCGGCGCGGGTCAGCCCCTCCGCATCCCGCCTCCAACGGCGCGGGGCAGCCCCTCCGCGTCCCACAGGACCGGCGCGGGTCAAGCCGTCCGACCCCGCCGGTCCAGCACCGGTCAGGCCGTCTGACCCCGCCGGTCCGGCACCGGTCAGGCCCTCCGGACCCGCCAGACCGGCGCGGGTCGGCAGCCCCTTCGGCCCGGCCGGCGAGCTCTCTCACGCCTCACTGAACCCTCCTACCTCTTACGGCACGCGCCCCCGCGCGCCCGGTCCTGGGCCGCCGCAGGATGGAACCATGCCAACCCTCCTCCGGCTGCGCGCCGCCGCCCTGACCGCCTCCGCCGTGTTGCTGTCCACCGTGCTGGCGGGCTGCGGCGACGACGCCAAGGACGAGGACGTGACCCGGCAGGAACTGAGCTGGAAGGCCTGCCCGGCCCCGGACGAGGCCCAGGGCGGCGGCCCGGCGCCCACTCCCCTGCCGGACGACGGTGAGTGGGAGTGCACCACGATGAAGGCCCCGCTCGACTGGAGCGACCCCAAGGGCGACACGATCGGACTCGAACTGATCAGGGTCAGGACCACCGGCACCGGGAACGAACGCATCGGCTCGCTCGTCTTCAACTTCGGCGGCCCCGGCGGCTCGGGCGTCGCCACGCTGCCCGCCTTCGCCAAGGACTACGAGAAGCTGCGCACCCGCTACGACCTGGTCAGCTTCGATCCGCGCGGCGTCGGCCGCAGCGACCCCGTGATCTGCGAGAACGACCAGCAGCTCGACGCGTACTTCCAGCAGGACGGCACCCCCGACGACGCCGCCGAACGCACCCAGCTCCTGGACAGCACCAAGGAGTTCAACGACGCCTGCGAGCAGAACTCGGAGCAGATCCTGCCGCACGTGCGCACCACCGACGCGGCCCGTGACCTGGACCTGATGCGCCAGGTCCTCGGCGACGACAAGCTGCACTACTTCGGCATCTCCTACGGCACCGAACTGGGCGGCGTCTACGCCCACCTCTTCCCCGAGCGGGTCGGCCGTGCCGTGTTCGACGCCGTCGTCGACCCCACCCAGGACCCCGAGCAGAGCTCGCTGGGGCAGACCAAGGGCTTCCAGCTCGCGCTCGACAACTTCGCCGAGGACTGTGTGTCGAAGACCGAGGAGTGCCCGATCGGCGACAGCGCGCAGGACGTGAAGGACCGCATCGCGCGGCTGCTTCACGACCTCGACCGCAAACCGATCCCGGGCATCTTCCCGCGGCAGCTGACCCAGACCGCGGCGACCAGCGGCATCTTGCAGGCCCTGTACTCGCAGGACTTCTGGGAGTTCCTCACCGACGGCCTGGAGGAGGCCTACGACGGTGACGGCAGCACCCTGATGCTGCTGTCCGACTCGATGAACGGACGCAGCGAGAACGGCGAGTACGACAACTCGACCGCCGCCTTCACCGCCATCGGCTGCGCCGACGCCAAACCGCGCTACGACGCCGCGTACGTCGAGCGGCGGCTGCCGGAGTTCCGGGCCGCGTCACCCCTGTTCGGCGACTCTCTGGCCTGGGGCATGATCGGCTGCACCGACTGGGCCGTCGCGGGCGCCGCCGACCACCCGGACGTCAGCGCTCCGGGCTCGGCGCCCATCCTGGTCGTCGGCAACACCGGTGACCCGGCCACGCCGTACGAGGGTGCGAAGGCGATGGTGAACGCGCTTGGCAAGGGCGTCGGGGTCGAGCTCACGTACCGGGGGCAGGGCCATGGCGCCTACGACAGCAAGAACCGGTGCGTGCAGGGTGCGGTCAACGGCTATCTGCTGGACGGGAAGGTGCCACCGACGGGGACCGTCTGCACCTGATTCTCCCAGCCATCTGACAAACTCGCAGGTCAAAGCGTTATCCACAGGCTGAAACGGCCGAAGCGGGATCTGCCTACCATGGCCTGACCGCCATCCGCGGCACGGAGCGGACGGCCGGCGAGGGGGGATGGGCAATGACACGCTTGGTTCGGTGGACCGCTCTGGCGGCCGCCGCGGCCCTGCTGACCGCGGGCTGCAGCGGCGGCACGTCCGACGACAACAGGAGCGGGCTCTCCTGGGGGCGCTGCAAGGCCACCGCCGACGGCCCGGCACCGAGCGGCGAATGGCAGTGCGCGACGCTGAAGGTGCCGCTGGACTGGTCGAAGCCGGACGGCGAGACGATCGGCCTGGGACTGATCCGCGCCAAGGCCCGTGGCGACGACCGCGTCGGGTCGCTGCTGTTCAACTTCGGCGGCCCGGGTGCCTCCGGCGTGTCCATGATGCCGTCGTACGCCCCGGCCGTCTCCTCCCTCCGTGAGCGGTACGACCTGGTGAGCTGGGACCCGCGCGGCGTGGGCGCCAGCGAGTCAGTGCGCTGCCGGGGCGACAAGGAGATCCAGTCCGCCGAGTCGGTGGACCTCACCCCGGACACTCCTGCCGAGGAGAAGGCGTACCTGGAGGACGCCGCCGACTTCGGCAAGGGCTGTCAGGAGGACGCCGGCAGGCTCCTGGCCCATGTCTCGACCGCCGACTCGGCCCGTGACATGGACCGCATCCGGGAGGCCCTCGGCGACGCCAGGATGAACTACTTCGGGATCTCCTACGGCACCGAACTGGGCGGCACCTACGCGCACCTGTTCCCGAAAAAGGTGGGGCGCATGACGCTCGACGCGGTCGTGGACCCCGGGGCGGACACCGTGGGCCACGCCGAGAACCAGGCCAGAGGCTTCCAGCGGGCGCTGGACAGCTACCTCGCGTCCACCGGGCAGGACCCTCAGAAGGGCTCGCGGAAGATCGCGGACCTGTTGAAGCGGATCGACGCCCGCCCTCTTCCCACGAGCGTGCCCGGGCGGAAACTGACCCAGTCCCTCGCGTTCACCGGCATCATTCTGCCGCTGTACAGCAAGGACAGCTGGCCCACGCTGACCGCCGCCCTCGACGCGGCCGAAAGGGGCGACGGCTCCGAGCTGCTGACCCTCGCCGACCGCTACAACGAACGCGACCCGTCGGGGCGCTACGGCACGACGACCCATTCCCAACGGGTCATATCGTGCCTGGACGACAAGCAGCGGCCGACCGTGACCGAGACGAAACGGCTGCTGCCCCGGTTCGAGAAGGTCTCCCCGGTCTTCGGGGCGTTCCTCGGCTGGGACACGGCCGGCTGGTGCCACGACTGGCCGGTGCCCGGACAGCACGACACCCCGGAGGTGAGCGCCCCCGGCGCGGCGCCGGTTCTGGTGGTCGGCAACACCGGCGACCCCGCCACCCCGTACGAGGGGGCGCGGAGGATGGCCGACGAACTGGGCAAGGGCGTCGGGGTGATGCTGACCTGGCGGGGCGAGGGGCATGGCGCGTACGGCAGCGGGAGCGACTGCGTCGACTCCACGGTGAACGCGTATCTCCTGGACGGTTCGGTACCGAAGAACGGCAAGGTCTGCTCATGACGACGGCGGGGGCTTCGGGCACTCGTGGCGCCAGAAGCCCCCGCCGTTCGGGAAGGGAGGCCGGATACGGCTCAGTACACCGGCTTGGACGGCTCGATCTGGTTGACCCAGCCGATCACGCCACCGCCGACGTGCACCGCGTCCGAGAAGCCCGCGGACTTCAGCACCGCGAGGACTTCCGCACTCCGGACACCCGTCTTGCAGTGCAGGACGATCTTCTTGTCCTGCGGAAGGCTCTCCAGGGCGGTGCCCATGAGGAACTCGTTCTTCGGGATCAGCCGTGCGCCCGGGATGGAGACGATCTCGTACTCGTTAGGCTCGCGGACGTCGATGATGTCGATGCTCTCGCCGTCGTCGATCCACTCCTTGAGCTGCTTGGGAGTGATCGTGGAGTCGGCGGCCGCCGCCTGGGCCTCCTCGGACACGACGCCGCAGAAGGCCTCGTAGTCGATGAGCTCGGTGACGGTCGGGTTCTCGCCGCAGACCGCGCAGTTCGGGTCCTTGCGGACCTTGACCTGGCGGTACTGCATCTCCAGGGCGTCGTAGATCATCAGTCGGCCGACCAGCGGGTCGCCGATGCCGGCGAGGAGCTTGATGGCCTCGTTGACCTGGATGGAGCCGATGGACGCGCACAGCACGCCCAGGACGCCGCCCTCGGCGCAGGAGGGGACCATGCCGGGGGGCGGGGGCTCCGGGTACAGGCAGCGGTAGCAGGGGCCGTGCTCGGACCAGAAGACGGACGCCTGGCCGTCGAAGCGGTAGATCGAGCCCCACACGTACGGCTTGTTCAGCAGCACGCAGGCATCGTTGACCAGGTAGCGGGTCGCGAAGTTGTCCGTGCCGTCGACGATCAGGTCGTACTGGCTGAAGATGTCCATCACGTTGTCGGCCTCGAGCCGCTCCTCGTGAAGGATCACGTTCACGTACGGGTTGATGCCCTTGACGCTGTCGCGCGCGGACTCGGCCTTGGGGCGGCCGATGTCGGCCTGGCTGTGAATGATCTGGCGCTGCAGGTTCGACTCGTCGACCTCGTCGAACTCCACGATGCCGAGGGTGCCGACGCCCGCGGCGGCCAGGTACATCAGCGCCGGCGAGCCCAGGCCGCCGGCGCCCACACACAGCACCTTGGCGTTCTTCAGCCGCTTCTGCCCGTCCATCCCCACATCGGGGATGATCAGGTGGCGGGAGTACCTGCGGACCTCGTCTACGGTGAGCTCGGAAGCCGGCTCGACCAGGGGTGGCAGCGACACGGGGACTCCGTTGGTCGGTCGATCACTACGGTTGTTCTCCCCGTAACAGTGCCATGCCCTTTTTCATTCCGAGACACCTGTTCCGATACGCGAGACGAATTCGTCCCAGTAGCCGGGCATGGCCTCCCAGGGGTCGGTGCGGCCGCCCCGGTCCGTGTGGTCGGTGATCCATACCGTCGCGGCGCCCTGCCAGCGGGCGATGCGCAGTGCCTCGGTCAGGTGGGGGCGGGGCACGCCGTGGACGAAGTGGCAGAAGCGCTCGGGAGAGTGGTCGGTGGTCCACTCGGCCACCTGCGACCAGCGGTAGTCGCTCCAGGGCCCGGAGAAGGTGACCAGCTGGTCGGCGAGCTCGACGTAGCCGGGATGCGGGTGGATGCCGTGGCCGAGGACGATGTGGGCAGCGTCACGGATCACGCGGAGCGTGGCGACCGTGCGGCGGATCTCGGGCAGCCCGGCGTGATCGGCGGGGCAGCGCTCAAGGAGGAAGCCGTCGACCCGGTACCAGTCGACGAACCGGTGGGCGTCCGAGATCAGCTCACCGAAGTTGCGGGTGCCGTATCGGGTGTCGAGGTGGCCGAGGACACGGATGCCCGCGTTGCGCAGGCGGCCGGCCGCCGCCAGGCAGTGCGGGTCGGGGCGCGTGCCGGGGCCGTCGTCCACGTTGAGGACCACCCAGTGCAGCGGGGTGCCGGGGCGGGTCAGTTCGCCCCATTCGGTGGGGGCGAGGAGGGGGTGCGCGTAGCCCGGGACTCCGACGCCGGGGCGCAGTTCCGTGCCGGCGGCGTGCCGCCGGGATCTGGTCAGATGCGGCATGCCGCCTCCATCCAGATGTCGGCGAGGGACTCCTCCAGTCCGATCCGGGGACGCCAGCCCAGCCGGTCGCGCGCGGTGCGCACGTCGGCCTGCTGCCAGCTGCCGCAGCCGTCCGGGTACGGGTACGCGACGGGGGGCGCGTGGTCCGGGTCGGGACGTGGGTGGCCGATGGCCGTGCGAAGGGCGCCGGGCGGACCGTCGAGTTCGTGGAGGGCGCCGCCGTATCCGGCGACCCGGGCGAGGACCGCGGCGGCATCGCGCAGGCGCACGGCGCGGCCGGAGCCGATGTTGATGACGCCCTGCGCCGCGGAGAGCGAGGCGGCATGGACGGCACGGGCCACGTCACGGACGTCCACGAAGTCGCGCTGGGCGCCGAGGCCGCCGAGTTTCAGCTCGCCGTCGCCGGACTGCATGGCACGGCGCATGGCCTCGGCGAGACGGCCCAGCGGGGAACCCGCGGGGGTGCCGGGTCCGGCCGGGGAGAAGACGCGCAGGACGACGGCGTCCAGACCGGAGCCGAGGACCAGTTCGGTGGCGGCGAGTTTGCTGACGCCGTACGGGCCGCCGGGCCGGGGCACCGCGTCCTCGGGGGTGGAGGAGCCGGGCTGGCTCGGGCCGTACTCCGCGCTGCAGCCGATCTGCACCAGCCGGGCGCCGCAGCCGCTGCGGCGCAGGGCCTCGCAGACGGTGGCGACGGCGACGGTGTTGTGGCGGGTGAGCTCGCGGGCCCCGCCGCGGGTGGCGCCGGCGCAGTTGACGACGACACCCGGGTGGACGGCGTCGAGGAAGCGGGTGAGGGCACCGGGGCTGCCGGAAGCGAGGTCGAAGCGGACGTCGGCGTCGTCACCACGGCCGAGGGCGGTGAGCTGCACGGCCGGGTCGGCGAGCAGGCGGTCGGCGACGAAGCGCCCGATGTAGCCGTTGGCTCCGATCAGCAGGACTCTCATCGCATGGCTCCCGGGGTCGCCGGGGTTCCTGGGTGGGTGATCATGCGGGTGCTCCTCGAAGTGAAAAGGAAGGGAGGAAGGCAGGTAAGAGACGGGACCTGTCTGTGGCCGTGGGGCCGATGCCGGTGGTGGTCACCCGGCGGGCTCCGACGGTGCGTGCGCCGAGGCCCGGGTGAGCTTGCGGACCGCGTGGACCAGGAGGGCCAGGGCCGCGGCTGTGCAGGCGAGGGCGGGGACGCTGCCGGCGCCCCCGGCGGTGACGAGCGTTTCGACGGGGACGGCCAGAAAGCCGAGGCCGGGGAGGCTGGAGGCGAAGACGGTGGCGAGGGCGGCCGCCTCCGCCGTGGCCACCGCGGCGAGGACCACGGCGGGGGCGTAGGTGAAGCCGTGCGTGGTGAGGAGGCGGGCCAGGAACAGGAGGGCGCCCAGGGCGAGGACTTGGAGGTAGGCCGCGGGCTCGTCGAGGGCTGCCGAGCAGAGAGTCAGAAGGCCCGCCAGGGCACCCATGAACAGGGCGAACGTGCCGAGCAGGAGAGGACGTACGGCGGCGGCGAAGTCCTCCAGGCCACGGCTGGACGCGAGCTTGCGGCGGGCGCGCACGGTGAGGAGGTGCGCGGTCCAGGCGGCGGGCGCGCAGGCCAGGGCGAGGGCCAGGACCGGCGTGGCCGTGAGGGGCCAGGGGCCGCCGGGCGAGCCGGTGGGCAGGGCGTCGGGGCCGCCGGCGAGAGCGTTGCGGAGCAGACCGTCCCCCAGGAGGGAGTAGGCGACGAGCCACAGAGTCCAGGGAGTGGTCCTGCCGGAGGCTGCGCCGGGTCGCGGCCCGGGCCGGTCCGGGTCGGTCCTGCTCAGGGGGCCCTGGCGCAGGGCCGCGCGGAGAGCCAGGGCCACGGCGAGGGCGCCGGCCACACCCGCGAACAGGCGCGACTGCCCTCGGGTGAGCTGCAGCGCGGCCGCGGCGGCTGCGCACAGCGCACCGGGCAGGAGGGTCAGGAGGACCCAGTCGGCACGCACCCGGGGCGGGGCTGCCGGCGTGGGCAGGGGGGTGTCACCGTCCCGTGAGACCCGTGCGTACATCTCCTCGGCGAGGGAGAAGACGTCGCGGTGGCGGAAGCGGGCGGCGGTCCGCTCGGTGATGCCGTGTGCCTCCAGACCCGCGGCGATCTCCAAGGGGTCCACCGCACGCTCGCACAGCTCACGGTGCCGGTGCATCAGCGCCTTGACCGGGTCGCCGGCACCCCGGCGCGTGGGGGAGGCCTTGCGATCGACGGCCGTCTCCCGGCTCGCGGGCACGCTGCCCTCGGCGGCGGGCTCCTCCGCCCCGGACGTCTCACACGAGGCCGTCTCCCGCGAGGCTGCCGGCTTCCGGCTTCTGGGCACGTTGCCTTCGGTGACCGCTTCCGGTGCCGTGGGGTCCAGTTCGTCCAGGTCGCTCATCACGCACCCTCCGGGGTGGGGACGGGGGTGGTGGCGCGCACGGGCCTGCCCGCTGCCCAGCCGGGGCCGCTGCGGGCGGCGAGGCGGGGTGACGCGGCGGTCCAGTGGACGGGGACGTGGGCCTCGGCGGGAACCGCGAACGGCAGCGGTGCCCCCGCCCTGTCGAGGAGGACACGGCGGACGGGCGCGCGCGAGACGATCTCCAGGTAAATGCCGTGAAATGCCTCGACGTTCTGCTCGACCGTGAACAGTTCGAGCGCGCGGGCACGGGCGGCGGCGCCCAGGCGCGCACGGCGCTGCGGGTCGCGCAGCAGCGCCACGCACGCCTCCGCGAGCGCCTGTGGATTGCGCGGCGGTACGACGAGCCCCGTGCCACCGATGACCTCCACGACCGCGCCGACGTCCGTGGACACCGTCGCACTCCCGCAGAACATCGCCTCGACGAGGCCGACGGGAAAGCCCTCGACCACGCTGGACAGGACGGTCACCGCGCCCGAGGCGTAGACGTCTGCGGCAACCGGGAGTTCCGGGCCGCCGATCTCCTCGAAGGACACCGGATTGTCACCGGCGACGTGCGGGCCCTCGGCCTCGTCGGGGAAGAGCTGGGCGGCCAGGGTCCTGCAGTGACCGAGGTAGGCCGCACCCTCGGGGCCGGCGGGGGCACCCACGATGCGCAGGCGGGTCCTCGGCTCCTGCTTGCGTACCTCCGCGAAGGCGTGCAGGAGCGAGACCAGGTCCTTGGCGGGCTCGACGCGGCCGACCCAGACGAGCGTGTCCGGATCCGCGCGGTCCGGCGACTCGCCCACCTCGGCGAAGGGCCGTGCGTCCATGCCGGGGTAGACCGTGCGGAGCTTGGCGCGGTCGGCGCCGCAGCGCTCCTGCCAGCGGCGGGTGTGGACGTTGCCGGCGGTGACGAACTCCGCCCGCGCGTAGGCCTCGGCGGCGAGCCGGCCCTGGAAGGCAGCCACCAGGGTCCGTTCGGCGGGTGGGGCGTCGGGAGCGGTGAGGTAGTGCGTCCGCAGGCGCACGCCGTACTCGGTGACCATCAGGGGGACGCCGGTGAAGTGCCGGGCGAGCAGGCCGGGCAGGGCCGCCGCGCCGCCGGACGCGGCGTGGCAGAGGTCGACCGCGCCCAGCCCGTCGTCCTCGTACCAGTCGAGGGAGAGGGGGCGCAGGGCGCGTTCCAGGTGTGCGGCGACGGCGAGCAGGTCCGGTACGCGCGCCTGGCGCGCCGCACGGTGGGCGCCGGGCGCACGACAGGCGCGTTCCAGGGTGCGCACGGCGGCTTCCGACCGGAGGGCTCCCGCCAGCCCGCCTTCCTCACGGGCGAGTTCGGCGAGCCCGTACAGAGCGGTGGCGAAACGGTCCGCCTCAGTGGTCAACGCACCTCCACCGGACCCCCCGGCGGCAGGGGAGGCTCCCCCCGGCCCGTCGCACAGCACGGCGGCCAGCTCCGCGAAGTACTCGGTGAACCGCCGGCGTGCGCGGCGCCCGAGCACCACCTCGTCGTCCTCCGCCATCCACAGGGACGCGGTGCGCACCCTGCGGACGTTCGGCGACAGCGGGACCCAGCCCTCGTCCTCCTGGTGCTCGCTGCGGCTGAGCGCGTAGACGTCGAACTCGTGCTGGGCGAGTCCGCGCACCAGCCGGTCGCACCAGAGCCTGGCGTCACCGCTCACATACGGATACCCACCCTCCGTAAGCAGTCCGATGCGCACGAGTGCACCCCCGATCTCCCGTATGGGGAGCCGCCGTTGTCCGGCGGCTCGCAGCGGGACGAACGTATGCGGACAAGGCGGTGGTGCGACGGACGGTTGTCCGTCGCACCACCAAAAGGGGTGAACGGTCGTAACTTTCCCGTGCAGGTCGCGTTCTGTCGCGCTAGGAGATCAAGCGGACACCGATCGTCATGCGGCGGCCAACTCCCGTCGCTGTGCCCGGCGTCGCGCGGCGACCTGCGGATCGAGCGCCGGCACCGCGGCCAGCAGCTGCCTGGTGTAGGGGTCGCGCGGTGACTCGTACACCTCCCCGACGGGCCCTTCCTCGACGATCCGGCCGCGTCGCATCACCGCGACCCGGTCGCTGACCTGGCGGACGACGGCCAGGTCGTGGGCGACGAAGACAAGTGCGAGCCCGAGCTCGCGCTGCAACTCCCCCAGCAGGTCGACCACATGGGCCTGGGTGGTGACGTCGAGGGCCGAGACCGGCTCGTCACAGACGATGACCCGCGGATCGGCCGCGAGCGCCCGGGCGATGCCGACCCGCTGGCGCTGTCCGCCGCTGAACTCATGGGGGTATCGGTCGTGGTGTGCCGCTTCGAGCCCCACGCGCTCCAGCAGTTCACCCACGCGCTCCCGGATGCGCCCCTCGTGCCGCTCACCCCGTGCGCGCAGCGGGTCGGCGATGGACTCGCCCACGCTGCGGCGGGGGTTGAGGGAGGAGACCGGGTCCTGGAAGACCATCTGTACGGCCGGGTCCACCCCGGTGTGCGCGCGGCCCTCGAAGTTCAGCGATCCCGCCGTCGGCTCCAGCAGCCCGACGAGCATGCGCCCGAGGGTCGTCTTGCCGCTGCCGCTCTCGCCGACGATCCCGAGGGTCTCGCCGCGGCGCAGGGTCAGCGACACGTCGTCCACGGCCGTGAACGCCCGCTTCCCGCGCCCGAACTCCCGTCGCAGGCCGGTCGCCTCCAGGACGGCCTCCTCGGGGGCCGCCGAGGCCTTGCGCGGCGCGTCCAGCCGGGGAACCGCGGCGAGCAGTTCCCGGGTGTACGGCTGGGCCGGGGAGCCCAGCACGTCGGCGGCCGGGCCGTGTTCGACCGCCCGGCCGTGCCGCATCACCAGCACCTCGTCGACGCTCTCGGCGGCGACGCCCACGTCGTGCGTGACGAGCAGCAGGCCCATACCGGTCTCCTCGCGCAGGGTGTGCAGCAGGTCGAGGACCTGGGCCTGGATGGTCACGTCGAGGGCGGTCGTCGGCTCGTCGGCGATCAGCAGCCGGGGTTCGCAGGCGAGTGCCATGGCGATCAGGGCGCGCTGGCGCATGCCGCCGCTGAACTCGTGCGGCCGGGACCGGGACCGCCGGGCCGCGTCCGGGATGCCCACCCGGTCGAGGACCTGCACGGCACGCGCGCGTGCCGCCCGCCGGGACGCCCGCGCGTGCACGCGGTACACCTCGGCGATCTGGTCGCCGATCGCGTAGTACGGGTCGAGGGAGGACAGCGGATCCTGGAACACCATGGCGGCCCGCCCGCCGCGCAGCCGCCGCAACTCCTCGTCGGAGGCCCGCTGCACGTCGGTGCCGGCCACCTCGACCGAGCCCTCGACCCGCGCGCCCGTGCCACGGTGCAGGCCGAGCAGCGCGGACGCCACGGTGGACTTGCCGGAACCGGACTCGCCGACCAGGGCCAGGGCGGCGCCCTCCTCCAGGCTGAAGGAGAGTCCGTCGACGGCGCGCAGCGCGCCGAACTCCACACTGAGACCGGTCACCTCGACCAGGCTCATGTCAGCACCACCCGTCGGTCGGCCACCGCGTACAGGACGTCCGCGACGGCGTTGGCGAGGACCACGAAGAATCCGATGACCAGGACCATGCCGACCACGACCGGCAGGTCGACGACCTTGACGGCATGGACGAGTTCCTGTCCGATGCCGGGCAGGCCGAACAGCGTCTCGGTGAGCACCGCGCCGCCGATCGCCGACCCGACGTTGTTGGCGTTGAGCGCGATGACCGGCGCGAACGCGCCGCGCAGCGCGTGCCGTCCGACGATCGACCGTTCGCCGACGCCGTAGGCACGGAAGGTGCGGATGTGGTCCTCGGCGAGCGTCTCCAGCATCGAGGCCCGGGTCAGCCGGGCGAACGCGGCCGCCTCGATGAGGGCGAGCGACAGCCAGGGCAGCAGCAGGTTCCACGCCCACTGCTCGGGGTCGTCGGTGAGGGCGACGTACTGCGGGAAGGGGAGCAGTTGCAGCTCCCCGCAGACGACGATCATCAGGACCAGGCCGATGACGAAGACCGGGGTGGCCGTGCCGGCGAGGGTGAGGCCGGTCAGCACCCGCTCGGAGAACCGGCCGCGCCGCCAGGCGGAGAGCACGCCGGTGCCGACCCCGAGGATCAGCCAGAGCACCATCGCCCCGGCCACCAGGGACAGACTGACCGGGAGCTTCGCCCAGATCAGCTGCGTGACCTGCTGGTCGCTCTGGTACGACAGGCCGAGGCAGGGCGCGGAGCAGTGCTGGACGGACGTGCCGGTCGAGTGGTCCTGGCCGGCGACGAGGCCCTGGAGGAAGTGCCCGTAGCGCACGACCAGCGGGTCGTCGAGGTTCAGCTGCCGGGCCACCTGGTGCACCTGTTCCGGTGAGCAGCGCGGGCCGCAGGTGATCTGGGCGACGTTGCCGGGGGTGGCGTAGAAGACGACATAGACGATCACCGAGATGGCGAGCAGGGTGACGGCGGCGCCGACGGTGCGGCGCAGGACGAAGCCGGTGAACCCGGTCATGCCGTGCCTCCCTCGGCCGCCTTCGACTCCCGCCTGCGTCCCGTGCCGACGCGCAGCCGGGAGGCCGCACGGGGGTCGAGGGCGGTGCGGACGCCGTCGCCGAGGACCGTGAGGGCGAGCACCGTGACGAACAGGGCGCCCGCGGGCAGCAGCAGGTACTGCGGGGCGGCCTGGTACCAGACGTCGGCGGCGGTGAGCATCTGTCCCCAGGAGGGTGTCGGCGGTTTCACGCCCACGCCGAGGAAGGAGAGCGCGGCCTCGACGGTGATGTTCGTCGGGACGAGCAGGGCGGCGTAGGTGATGACGGGTGCGGCGATTCCGGGCAGGAGTTCGCGGCGGGCGATGCTCCAGGTGCCCCAGCCGCTGAGCCGGGCCGCGGAGACGTGGTCGAGTTCCTTGAGGGTGAGGGTCTGCGCGCGCACGATCCGGGCGATGTTGCCCCAGCCGATCAGGCCGATGACCAGCGCGACGAGCACGGGTCGCGGGAAGCTCGACGGCACGATCGCGAGCAGCGCCAGCGACATGATCATGAGCGGCATGGCGACGATGACGTCCGTGAACCGGCTCAGCAGTTGATCGACCCATCGTTTGCCGAGCGCGGCCGCGACACCCAGGGTGATGCCGATGGCGACCTGCACGACGGTCGCGGCCAGGGCGACGCCCAGCGACACGCGCGCCCCGTACACCAGCCGCGCGAACAGGTCACGGCCGGTCTGCGGTTCGACGCCGAACCAGTGGTCGGCGCTCGCTCCGCCCAGGGATCCGACGGGCACGCCGCCGCGCGCGGAGTCCACGAGGGACGGGTGGTAGGTGGTCGGGTCCTGGCCCTCGACGGCGGTGAGCAGCGGCGCGGCGAGCGCGACCAGGACGAGCAGCGCGACGACTCCGGCCGCGACGAGGGCGGCGCGCTGCGTGCGCAGCCGCCGCCAGAACTGACGGGCCCCCGAGGCGGCCGGGACGACAGGATCCGTCCCGGCCGCCTCGGCGGCGAGAAGTGCCTCACTCACGGCGTCACTTCACCGCGACCTGCGAGATGTCCAGCACACCGGTCCAGTCGCTGATCACGACGTTCTTGACGTCCTTGCCGACCAGTCGCTTGTAGACGGGGTGGAACAGCGGCACCGTCAACGCCTTCTCCCCGATCTTCTGGTCCAGTGCACCCCACCTCTTGGCGGCCTGGTCAAGATCCGTCAACTTGTTGATCGCGTCGATCTCGGCGTTGACCGACTTGTCGTTCAGCTGGCCGGTGTTGAAGTTCGCGCCGCCCTTGACGATCTGCCGGCCGTCGAAGATCGGGGCGAGGAACGGACCGCCGGAGGGCCAGTCGGCACCCCAGTGGGCGAGGAAGAAGCCGGGCTCGGACTTCACGTCGTGGATCTTGTCGGAGTAGTCGTTCTCCTCCAGGCCCTGCAGCTTGACCGTGATGCCTGCCTTCTTGAGCGCGTCCTGGACGGCGGTCGCGATCTCGGGGCTGGTCTCGAAGTCCTTGGCGTTGGAGTGCGTCAGCGTGACGGTGAGGCCCTTCGCGTATCCGGCCTCCTTCAGCAGCTGCTTGGCCTTGGCCGGGTCGCCGGCCTTGCCCGCCGGGAAGTGGTCGTAGGGCGTGTACCCGAAGGACTTCTGGTCGGGCAGGAAGGTGGTGGCGGGCTCGGCCAGCGCGGACCCGCCCGCGGCGTTGACCACGGACGACCGGTCGATGGCGTACGAGATCGCCTGGCGCACCTTGGCGTTGTCGAACGGCTTCGTCTTCGGGTTGAACGCGATGTAGTTGGTGTAGCCGAAGTGCCCGGTGCCGACGCGGGAGGCGAGGTCCTTGTCGCCGGTGACCTTGGCCAGCTCGGCCGGGCCGAGGTTGGTGTCCGTGGTGACCGCGGCGGCGTCCGCTCCCTGGGAGGCGGACAGCCGCTGGTTGATCACGGACGAGTCGAGCCCGGACCGCACGTCGATCTTGTCCGGGTAGGCCTTGCGCTCGGCGTCGGTCGCGGCGGACCAGTGCGGGTTGCGCTCCAGGATCAGCCGCTCTCCGTCGTTGTCGTTCTGCACGACCTTGTACGGCCCGGAGGAGACCGGGTGCTCCTCGTACTTGGTGCCGGTGTCCTTGCTCTTCGGGACGGGCGTGAACTGCGTCTGCGTGGCGAGGTAGGGGAACTCGCCCTCGGGCTTGTTCAGATGGAAGACGATGGTCCGCTCGTCCGGCGTCTCGATCGCGTCGAGGCCCTTCTTGTCCTTGTACGGGCCCTGGTAGTCGGCGGCCCCGACCAGCCAGTCCCGCAGGTAGGGGGCGCCGCCCGACAGCTCGGGGGCGAAGGAGCGCTCGATGCCGTACTTGATGTCGGCCGAGGTGATCGCAGTGCCGTCCTCGTACGTCAGGCCCTTCTTCAGGGTGTACGTCCACACGGTCGCGTCCTTGTTGGGACGCCCGGTGTCGGTGGCGAGGTCGGGGACGACCTTCGCGCCGGCGGCGCCGTTCTCGCGGTTGCGCGTGGTGAGCGTACGGAAGACCAGGGACGGGACGTTGCCGCCGCCGGAGGTGTACAGGCGGGCCGGGTCGAAGTCCTGCTGCGGATTGGCGTTCAGCACGGTGAGCGTGCCGCCCTTGTGAGGCGTCGAGTCACCGGCGGCACCCTTGGCATCGTTGTCCTCCGGCCCGCAGGCGGCGGCGCCCGCTGCCAGGACCAGGCTGACGGATGCCGCGGCCACGCGGCGCGCTGTGACGGACGGTTGGCGCATCGGAATGACGACCTCTCGGAAGGCGCCCCGGACCACGATTTCTCGTATCGCGAGACGAAAAGACAAAGAGTGAGACGGAAGAAGACAGACGTCTGCCCGGCGCCGAGTCGTCGGGAAAGCCGTGACCGGGTCACGGGGAGAGTGAGCGACGCGCGCCGGGGGCGGGCGTCAGCAACAGTGAACGTCGGCCACGCAGAGCGCTGTCACGCCGATGAGCGCCAGCTCGATGGCGGCGCATGCGCAGACGTGACGGGGCGACATGCTCAGAAATATGATCGAACTTCCCGAGCATGTCAACGCGAGCCGCGCCACATCCCGTGGGGCGCCTGTCAACTCCGGGGGTACGCCCAGGCGTTGGCGCGGCAGTGGATGCCGTCGTGGTCGAGGAACTTGGTCTGCTGCTGCATGACCGGGGCCAGGTCGCCGTCCTTGTCGCAGGTGACGTGGTTGTAGCCGAGACGGTGGCCGACCTCGTGGTTGATCAGCATCTGCCGGTAGGCGTGGATGTTGCCGTCGCCGTAGGTCTCCGAGCCCTGCGCCCACCGGTAGGCGTTGATCATCACGCGCTCGGTCGCGGCCGAGTCGCAGGAGACGTTGTCCTCGGTGGTGTCCAGACCCGACTTGGCACACCAGTCGGCGGTCGTGCCGGGGCTGGCGAGGGTGATCACGAAGTCGGGCTTGCCGGAGTAGATGCGCTCGAAGGTGCGCGCGCCGTTGTGGGCCCAGCTGCGCTGGTCGTTGAGGGTCTTCTGCACGGCCTCGGCGAACAGCGCGCCGTCCAGTCCGAGCCCTTGCTCCACGTCCACGCGGTAGGTGAACTTCTGCCCGGCGCCCGGCGCCTTGGCGATGCCGGGGACGGCGTCGAACTTCCCGGAGCCGCTGAGGGTGGCGCCGAGCGGGTACGTCCTGCTCATCTTCTCGTCGTACGTCAGCGGCACGGCTTCGGGCGCGGGTGCCCTGTCGTCCGCGCGCGACGCGGGGTCGCGGAGGTCGCGGGCCTGGTCGGTGGCGGACTGCGACTGCACGCCGGCGCCACCGCCGTTGTCGTCGGCGACCTGCCCGGCGACGATGACGGCCAGCACGGTGGTGACGGCCGCGGCCGCGATGCCGGTGAAGGCACGGCCCTTGCCGCCCTTGCCCGGCGCGGGCGTGCCGGTGGGCCCCGCGTCGTCGTGGCCGGACCCGGAGTCGGCGGGGGTGCCGGCGTTCCAGTCCGCGACGGAGGCATAGGCGTCCGCGGCGTGCGCGGAGGCGGGCGTGCGGGGCGCGAAGACGTCGTCCTCCTCGTCGACGAAGGCCTCGATGTAGTCCTGCCGCGGCCCGGGCACGGATGCCCGGCGCTGCCGCGGTATGGGCACAGCGCCCCCGGCGGTCCCCCCGCCGTCCCCCCTCAACTCACCCCAGCCGCCCCCGGCCTCCCGCTGCTCGGGATGCCCACCACGCGTGTGCGGGAAGCCGTGCGCCGGGGTGCCGTCCGGCAGCCGCGGAACACCCTGCGCGGGAGTCCCGTCCGGGAACCGGGGGACACCACGCGCCGCAGTGCCCTCAGCCGGCCGCGGTACCCCGTGTGCGGGAGTGCCGTCGGGAAGGCGCGGTGTTCCGCGTGCCGGTGTGCCGTCGGGCAGGCGTGGGAGGCCCTGGGCCGGTGTGCCGTCCGGGTGCCAGCCGTCGGGCAGGCGCGGCAAGCCGTGCGGCGGTGTCCCCTGGGCGGGCGCGGGCCGCGGCCCCGGCACCCGGCGCGGGGCCTGCGGCGGCCAGCCGCCCTGCGGGGCACCGGGCGGTGCGGTCCTGCCTCCCCGGCCGGCGTCCGGCGGGTGGCCCTGGACCTGGCCCGGCATCGGACCCTTCGCGGGCCCGGCCCGGCCGTCCCGTGCTGCGGTCGTGTCCGCGGTGTCGCCCTTGACGACCGGTCCGCGGCGGCTGTGGCGTCCCACGTCGCGCCTCAGCCCCCCATGCTCTCGTCGGTACCCGATGCACCGACGGCGTCGCCCCCGGTGTCCGCCCGGCCGGCCCGCCTCACCCGCCGCGTGCCCGACTCGCCCGCGTCGTCGAGGAGTTCACGAAAAGCCGTGGCCACGGTCTCCGGGTACTCCATCATCGCCACATGGCCCGCATCGGGCAATGTCACGAGCCGGGAGTCGCGGAAGGCCCGGGCCGCCTTCTGGGCCATGCGGAAGCCGACGAGCTGGTCACGGCCGCCGTAGACGAGCAGGGTGGGTGCGAGGACTCGTTCCGCCTGGCGCCACAGCCCCTGCTGTCCGCCCAGCGTGTAGGCGTTGACGATCCCGCGCGCCGAGCGCGCCATCGCGTCCCAGAAGTACGGCAGCCGCTGCCGCCGCTCCATCTCCTGTACCGCGTTGCGGAACCCTTCCGCCGACACCCGCCCGGGATCCCCGTAGCACAGCGCCATCACGCCACGGACCCGCTGCTCCGCCGTCCACCCCCGGGTGAGCCGGGTGAAGAGCAGGGCGACGCCCGGCACCGCCAGCAGCCCGGTCGGCACGGCGGTGCGCTGCACTCGGATTTCCGGCAGAGCGGGCGACACAAGCGTGAGCGTACGGACCAAGTCGGGCCGAACCGCGGCGACACGGGTGGTGATGGCGCCACCGAGCGAGTTCCCGAACAGGTGCACGGGGCCGCGTCCGGCGACGTCGAGGTAGCGGATGACCGCGCGGGCGTGGGCCGTGACGGAGTAGTTGCCGTCGTCCGGGGGCGGGGAGTCGCCGAAGCCGGGCAGGTCGAGGGCCTCGCCGTCGACGGTACCGTCCAGCAGGGCCATCAGCGCCGACCAGTTCTGCGAGGAGCCGCCGAGCCCGTGCACGTACAACGCGGGAGGCAGTCCTTCGCGCGCCGGCGGCCGCGACCGCATCGTGAGCGTGACACCGGGCAGCTCGACCGACCTCAGCCGCTCGCCCTCCGCGACCCGGACGGTCCCCACCTTCGGCAGCACATTGGCGGGCGGCACGAACGGCAGCTCGGTCGAAGACATGCGGCAATGTTACGAGACGATCACGCAGTGACTCATGTGTTCGCCTGTGTTCGCCGTCACAGGAATCCGGCGGTTGAAGCCGCGGAGGAGTCGGCACCCGGGGGCGGACGGGCAGCAGTCAACGGGATCAGCACTGCGTCACATCCCGGACGCGGATCGCATAGCGTCCGGATCGGGTGTCTCCTAGGCTCGTACAGAGGGCACCCGCGTGTGGCCCCTGCATCCCCAGGGACGTTCGTAGGAAGGGAGCCCATCATGGCCGTAGACCCCACCGACCCGGAGACGTTCGAGGCCGAGGAGGCGCCGGAGGTGCAGGAGTTCGACGTCGAGGCGCCCGAGGTCGACGCGGCCGAGCAGCAGGCGGACCTCGCGCCGGACCGCGACGACCCGCTGACCGGCGTCGACCCGGACCGGGCCAACGAGGCGGACCTCGTGGAGCAGGCCCGGATCGTCTCGCTCGACGAGGACGACTACCGGTGACCCTCGCCGCCGACGGGCGAGCTGCTCCACCGGACGGGAAAGGGGCGGATTTTTGCCCGCTCTGACCGTGTTTGAAACCTTCGCAACCGCTTTCGCATCCGTCCGGTCCGTGAAATTCTGCGCTCTCACCGCGCACACCACGGTTACCGAAAAGTACGATGGCGACGCGGCCAGATCCGCATGTGGACGACTATGGGAGGCGGCGTGACAGCCATCGAGCAGACAGAGGCGGTTCGCCCGCGGGGCACACGCCTGCCGCGCCGTGCCCGACGGAACCAGCTCCTGGGTGCCGCCCAGGAGGTCTTCGTGGCCCAGGGCTATCACGCGGCGGCGATGGACGACATCGCCGAGCGGGCCGGCGTCAGCAAGCCGGTGCTCTACCAGCACTTCCCGGGCAAGCTCGACCTCTACCTCGCGCTGCTGGACCAGCACTGCGAGTCGCTCATCCAGGCCGTGCGCAACGCGCTCGCGTCGACGACCGACAACAAGCAGCGCGTCCGGGCGACCATGGACGCCTACTTCGCGTACGTCGAGGACGACGGCGGCGCCTTCCGTCTGGTCTTCGAGTCGGACCTGACCAACGAGCCCGCCGTACGCGAGCGCGTCGACAAGGTCACGAACGAGTGCGCGGAGGCGATCTGCGACGTCATCGCCGAGGACACCGGTCTGTCGCGCGCGGAGTCGATGCTGCTCGCCTCGGGCATGGGCGGCCTCGCCCAGGTGGTGGCGCGGTCCTGGCTGCACAGCGACCGCAGTGTGCCGCGCGACCAGGCGGTGCAGCTGCTCACCTCGCTGGCCTGGCGCGGCATCGCGGGCTTCCCGCTGCACGGCATGGACCAGCCGCAGCACTGACAGGCGTCTTTGTTCCCGCCCGATGTTCGCTCGTGGCGTTCTCGGGCGGAGCATGTACGTCCCCTCACCGGGCTAATGTGTGCTGCGTACGGCGCGGAAGGTCGCGCACATCACTGACCGTCGGAGGGACATAGCCGTGGAGGTCAAGATCGGCGTGCAGCACGCGCCCCGCGAGATCGTTCTGGAGAGCGGTCAGACTGCCGAGGAGGTCGAGCGCGTGGTCGCCGAGGCACTGGCCGGGAAGTCGCAGCTGCTGAGCCTCGTGGACGAGCACGGCCGCAAGCTCCTCGTCCCGGCCGACCGTCTCGCCTACGTCGAGATCGGTGAGCCGGCCCCGCGCAAGGTGGGTTTCGGCGCGCTGTAGGCGCACGCGTGGAGCGGGGCGGGACGGCTGTCGGCCGTACCCGCCCCGTTTGCGTCGCCCTCCCACGGACACCCCTCCCGTGTGGCCCTCGGCATCCTCGCCCGCGTTCCGCGTGGGCTTCGCCGTCCCTTGCCCCGGCTTCCCCTTGCGGCGCACCGGTTCCGCCACGGATGGAGCACACGTCGCCCACAGGGGTGGATTGGATTTCGCAGGTCAGGGGTAAGACGGGCTACGACCGATTTGGGCAGGCCGGCCACATGGGAGGGACCCCGACATGCTGCTGGAAGCATTGAGCTCCGCGATCCTCGGCCTGGCCCTGGCATGGGCGGCCGCACACCGCCTGCCACACCGCCTCCCGGCCCGCTCCCTGGTGCTGTCGACCGGAATCGCCGGCGCCCTCTTTGGGGCCTTCGTCATGCACAGCGCGCTGGAGGCGGGGCACGTCCTGCTCATCCTGCTCGGCGCCGTGATCGTCTCGGTGGCCTCGCTGTCGCTGCTGCTGCGCCCCGCGGGAAGACTGCGCCGCCGGTCGGCGACCGCGTGACGGGTCGCCGACGGTGGCGCTTCTGAGGACGCGGGTCGCCCGAAGGGCCTAGGCGGCCAGCCCCAGGGCGGCCATCCGCTTGGTGTGGGCCTCGGTGATCCGGGAGAACATCTTGCCGACCTCGGCGAGGTCGAAGCCGTCCGCGACCCCGCCCACCAGCATGGTCGACAGCGCGTCGCGGTCGGCGACCACCCGCTGGGACTGCGACAGGGCCTCGCCCATCAGCCGCCGCGCCCACAGCGCGAGCCGCCCGCCCACGCGCGGGTCGGCGTCGATCGCGGCCCGTACCTTCTCCACGGCGAAGCCGCCGTGCCCCGTGTCGTCGAGCACGGCCAGCACCAGATCGCGGGAGTCGGAGTCCAGCCGGGCGGCGACCTCCCGGTAGAAGTCGCTGGCGATGGAGTCGCCCACGTAGGCCTTGACGAGGCCCTCCAGCCAGTCCGAGGGGGCCGTCTGCTTGTGGAAGCCGTCGTACGCGGCGACGAACGGCTCCATCGCCCGCGTCGGCTCCTCCCCGATCTCGGCGAGCCGGTCGCGCAGCCTCTCGAAGTGGTGGAACTCCGCCGACGCCATCTTCGCCAGCTCCGCCTTGTCCGCCAGCGTCGGCGCCAGTTTGGCGTCCTCCGCGAGCCGCTCGAACGCCGCCAGCTCCCCGTAGGCGAGCGCACCGAGCAGGTCCACGACCGCGGCGCGGTACTGGGGATCGGCGGAGGCCGTCGCCCAGTCCCGGGCGGCGACTGAGACGGATGCGGCGGCGGCGGTGTCCGAGGCGTTGTCAGGCTTGTCAGAGCTCGTCATGAAGCGCACAATAACCCGCTTGCCGGGGGGCGTAAGGCCCTGGTCAATCACTGTGACGACGACTACGTGACCGAATCGGCCATCGCATGTGCGCGATTCCGGGGTATGGTGGTAATGCGCCTGCTGGTACGTCGACGTACCTCGACAGGCCGCACGTATGAGGATGCCCGGTCGGTGGCCCGATCGGCTCCGACCCGACAGCCCTCCCCGGCCGTCCGCCACAGTGCGTACGAGACCCGGAGGGGGACACCCTCAGCGGCACGAGCGCTAGAGCGTCGGCGCGGTCCCGTGCTCTACGGCCCGCCCGTAGGCAGCCGACGTCCCCGGCACGGTCTGACACGACCCCGCGCTCGCCTCGCGCCGCCCACACAGAAGAGGCAGCACCCTGACTACGTTCCGAGAGCTCGGAATCCTCCCCGAGACCGCCGAGGCCCTGGAAGCCGTCGGCATCACCACTCCCTTCCCCATCCAGGAGATGACGCTCCCCGTGGCCCTTTCGGGCAAGGACGTCATCGGCCAGGCCAAGACCGGCACCGGCAAGACGCTGGGCTTCGGCCTCCCGCTCCTCGAGCGCGTCACCGTCCCCGCCGACGTCGAGGCCGGGCGCGCGGCCCCCGAGGCCCTCACCGAGGCCCCGCAGGCGCTCGTCGTCGTTCCCACGCGCGAGCTGTGCACGCAGGTCACCAACGACCTGCTGACCGCGGGCAAGGTGCGCAACGTCCGCGTCCTCGCCATCTACGGCGGCCGGGCCTACGAGCCCCAGGTCGAGGCCCTCAAGAAGGGCGTCGACGTGGTCGTCGGCACCCCGGGCCGGCTCCTCGACCTCGCCGGTCAGAAGAAGCTGAACCTGAAGCACGTCAAGTCGCTGGTCCTCGATGAGGCCGACGAGATGCTCGACCTGGGCTTCCTGCCCGACGTCGAGAAGATCATCAACATGCTGCCGGTGCGCCGCCAGACGATGCTGTTCTCGGCCACCATGCCGGGCGCGGTCATCGGCCTCGCCCGCCGCTACATGTCGCAGCCCACGCACATCAGTGCCACGTCGCCGGACGACGCGGGCGCGACGGTCGCGAACACCAAGCAGTACATCTACCGCGCGCACAACATGGACAAGCCCGAGATGGTCGCGCGCATCCTCCAGGCCGATGGCCGGGGGCTGGCCATGGTCTTCTGCCGCACCAAGCGCACGGCGGCCGATCTCGCGGACCAGCTGAAGCAGCGCGGTTTCGCCTCCGGCGCGGTCCACGGCGACCTCGGCCAGGGCGCCCGTGAGCAGGCGCTGCGGGCCTTCCGCAACGGCAAGGTCGACGTGCTCGTCTGCACCGACGTCGCCGCCCGCGGCATCGACGTCGAGGGCGTGACGCACGTCATCAACTACCAGTCGCCCGAAGAGGAGAAGACGTACCTGCACCGCATCGGCCGTACCGGCCGCGCGGGCGCGAAGGGTACGGCGATCACGCTGGTCGACTGGGACGACATCCCGCGCTGGCAGCTGATCAACAAGGCACTGGAGCTGGACTTCAACGACCCGCCGGAGACGTACTCCACCTCCCCGCACCTCTACTCCGACCTCGGCATCCCCGAGGGTACGAAGGGCGTCCTGCCGCGCTCTGAGCGCACGCGCGCCGGGCTGGACGCGGAGGAGCTGGAGGACCTGGGCGAGCCGGGCGGCCGCGGGCCGCGCGGGCGCGGCGGCCGAGATGGCCGTGGCGACCGGGACGAGTCCCGTTCGGCCGATCGCGAGCGGTCGTCGCGTACGCCGCGTCGCCGTCGCCGTACGCGCGGCGGGGCCGCCGTGGACGGGGCTCCCGAGTCCGTCGGCACCACCGCCCCGGGCACCACGGCGACCGACGGTGCCATCGAGGCGGACGCCGTGACGGCTCCGCGCACTCCGCGCCGCCGCCGCCGGACCCGCGGCGGGGCACCGTCCCAGACTGCTCCGGTCGCGGCGGTCGAGTCGCCCGCGTCCGAGCAGGCGGAGAACGCCGTCGCGACGGCGGAGGGCACGGTCGCGGAGGCCGCCGAGGCGGCCGCGAAGCCGCGCCGACGCCGCACGCGCCGCGCGGAGACCCCGTCGGTGGAGACCCCGGCGGTGGAGACGGAGGCCGCGGTGACGCCGTCGGCGGCGGAGCCGGCGGTCGTCGCCGAGACCCCGGCCGCCGTGGATGCCGCGCAGCCCGACGCAGCCGCCAAGCCCCGTCGCCGCACCCGCAAGGCCACGGCGGCGTCCGCGGCCGAGTCGGCACTCGACACGGCCGAGGGCACCACCGAGTCCGCGCCGGAGCCGACGGAGACGAAGCCGCGGCGCACCCGCAAGGCGGCCGCGGCCGCGGAGAACACCGCCGAGACCGCCGAAGCGGCCGAGGCGGCCGAAGCCAAGCCGCGCCGTACCCGTAAGGCCGCTGCGAAGGCGGAGGCCGGCGTCGACACGGCCGAGGGGACCGAAGCCAAGCCGCGCCGCACCCGCAAGACGGCCGCGGCCGCGGAGAGCGCCACGGACACCGCCGAAGCGGCCGAGGCCAAGCCCAGGCGTACGCGCAAGGCGACGGCCGCGGCCGAAGCCGCCGTCGACACGGCGGAGGCCGCCGAGGCCAAGCCGCGCCGCCGCACCCGCAAGGCCGCCGAGACCGCGGACACGGCCGAGGTTGCCGAGGTGGCGGAGACCAAGCCGCGCCGGACGCGGAAGACCGCCGCCACGGCCGAGGCAGCCGTCGACACCGCCGAGGGCACGGACGCCAAGCCGCGCCGCCGCACCCGCAAGGCCGCCGAGGCCGCCCCGGCCGTCGCCGAGATCCCGGCCCAGACGGCTCAGGAGCCGGAGGCCGCCGAGGCCAAGCCCCGGCGGACGCGGAAGACCGCCGCCGCCGTTCCGGGCACGGAGGCAGGGGCGGAGGCGGCGGAGGCCAAGCCGCGCCGGACGCGCAAGACGGCAGCCGCTACCCCGGACGCGGAGGCGGCCGACTCCAAGCCGCGCCGGACGCGGAAGACCGCCACCGCGGCCGAGGCAGCCGTCGACACCGCCGAGGGCACGGAGGCCAAGCCGCGCCGCCGCACCCGCAAGGCCACGGAGCCGACGGAGATCCCCGCGCAGGCGGATCAGGAGCAGGAGCCCGCCAAGCCGCGCCGCACGCGCAAGGCCACGGCCGCGACGCCTGCCGCCGCCGAGGACACGGCGGAGGCGAAGCCCAGGGCGCGCCGCACCCGCAAGGCCACGGCCACCGCGGAGCCCACGGAGGGCTGACACACCCCTCCATGACGGCCCGGCCCCCACACAGGGGGCCGGGCCGTCGGCGTTCGACCCGGACGACAAGCCCCCACCCACCAAGCCATCGCCACGGCGGAGACCACTTACCTCCCCCCAGCCCGCCCCTCGATACGAAGCCGGACCCCCGGCACCGAACCCGAGCGACGAGCCCGGCCCCACCCCGCTACCCTCGCCCCGTGACGAGCCACCCCGCCTTCCCCCCGCCCCCGGGCGCCCGCGCCTACCCCTTGCACACCTCTCGCGGTGAGTTCGCCGTCGTCGACTCGGGGCCGAAGCCCGGTGCGGAGGGCAGGGGGGTCGTTCTGATGCTGCCCGGGTTCACCGGCAGCAAGGAGGACTTCGGGCTGTTGCACGAGCCGCTCGCGGAGCGGGGGTACCGGGTCGTCGCCGTGGACGGGCGGGGGCAGCACGAGTCGGCCGGGCCCCTGGACGACGAGTCGGCCTACGCGCAGCGGGAACTGGCGCGGGACGTGCTCGCGCAGGCCGAGGCGCTGGGCGGGGCCGTGCACCTCGTGGGGCATTCGCTGGGCGGGCAGATCGCCCGTGCGGCCGTGCTGCTCGACCACTCCCCCTTCCTGTCGTTCACCCTGGTCTCGTCCGGCCCGGCGGAGATCTCCGTCTCCCAGCAGCAGCGCGTGAAGCTGCTGCGGGACGCGCTGGCCGTGCTGTCGATGGCGGAGGTGTGGGAGGCCATCCAGGCCATGGGCCCGCCGGAGGAAGTGGGCGGACCTGCCCGCGGCCTCGGTGACCAGGACCAGTTGCGCCGCCGCTGGCTGGGTCACAGCCCTGCCCAACTGCTCGCGACGGGGCGCCAGTTGTGCACGGAGCCGGACCGCGTGGCCGAACTCGCCGCCGTACCGCTGCCGTTCCACGTGCTGTCGGGTGCGCACGACGACACCTGGCCGGTGGCGATCCTCGACGACATGGCCCGCCGGCTGGACGCGCGCCGCACGGTCGTCACGGGAGCCGAGCACTCCCCCAACGCCGACCGGCCCCTGCCGACGGCCCACGCCCTCGCGGACTTCTGGGACGGCCTCGGAAAGGGCCGGGGCCCTGCGGCTCGCGGGACGGCCTAGTGCCGCGGCGGGCAACGTTCGCCCGTGACGGAGCGGCGTCCGGTGCGTGCTCTCGGCGTGCCGGCCGGAAGCCCTCGTACTGGACGTACTCGGACTTTCGGCCGGTGCGGCGAGAGTGCGTGGCGGGCGTCGCGACGGGGCGAACGTTGCCAGCCGCGTCCCCAACCTCACTGGTCAGTACACCTAGCGCTGTGTCCGGCGGGACGGCACAGCGCTGTGTCCGGCAGGACGGCCTCATTCTGCATCCGCCGAGACGGCCTGATACGGCGTCTGCCAGGACGGCTCCCTACCGCGTCCGCCAGGACGGCTCCATACCGTGTCCGGCAGGACGGCTCAATACTGCGTCCGCAAGTGCTCCCAGAAGCCGTCACGCAGCGCACGCCGCAGATCCGCCTGGCCGCGCAGCGAGTACTGCAGGAGGCCCTCCGCCTCCACGAGCAGGTCCTGGTCCACCGAGCCGGGCAGGTAGGGGTGTCCGGGCAGCAGCTCGACGAGCGCGTCCCGGCCGCGTGCCGCCAGCCACTTCGCCGCGATCTGCGCGCCCACGAACCGCACCTTCTCGCGGGTGGGCCGTTCCGTCGTCGTCTCGTGAGCGGGGGCCGTGCGGCGGGAGACGTAGGGCTTGAAGAAGTCGAGGTCGAGGGTCCGCTGGCTGTCGACCTCCCAGAGCAGGGGCTCCGCCTGGTTGCGGCCGTCCGGCGCCTCGATGCCCCAGAGGTGGACGCGGGCGCCGTAGCCCTGGGCCGCCTCGACCGCCGAGACCAGGTCCTCGTCGCCGCCGAGCAGGGCCGCGTCGCTGATGGCGCGGTGCCGGGCGAGGGACTCCAGGTCGGAGCGGATGAGTGAGTCGACGCCCTTCTGCTGGTTGTTGGCGTTGAGGTTGCCGAGCCGCACCTTGACGTCCGGCAGTTCGGCGATGGTCTGCTGTTCGGCCGTGTGGATGCGGCGCCGGGCGCCGTCGTACCAGTAGACCCGCAGCAGCCGGCTGTCCGCGAAGATCGTGCGGGCCCGGTCGATGAGCGCGTCGATCAGCCCCTCAGCGTCCACGTCGAAGGCGCGGCGGTCCTCGGTGCCGGCGACGAGCCGCCCGGCGGCCGCGTACAGGTACCCGGCATCGACGAAGATCGCGTGGGTCGAGGGCGTCTTCGCCACCTCGGCGAGCATGCGCTGGAGCAGCTCGTTGGTGTGGTCGATGCGGGCGCTGAGGGCCGCGAGGTCGTCGTTCATCACCTCCATTGTCCCGGCGGTCACACTGCGAACACAACCGGTCCCGTTCGGTCCCGTAACCACACTCTTACGACTCGGTAATTAGTCGTTCGAAAAATTTCTTTAGCGTAGGGAATGTTTCACCCACCCGTCTCCGTTGACTCATACGGAACACCGAGTAGTTCTCCTCAGGAGGATGACCAGACGAAGGGAGAAGCCCTTGCGCTTCGAAATCATGCGACTCGACGACGTCGACGGCACGGCTGTGGACACGACCGTCGTGGACGCCGCCTCCGTCAACCGCATCGTTCAGCAGGCGGCCGCCATCGGGCAGCGCCTCTGGATCCGCCCGGCCGAGACCGCGGCCTCATAACGCGCGCAGCTCTCCCGTACGTGGAGCCCCCGCCCGGCATCGGCCGTGCGGGGGCTCCGCTGTTGCGGACCTCCGAGGTCGGGGGCGTACTGGCTGAGGGGCCCAGCGCGAGCCAGAACAGGACGGTTGAGCATGTCGGTGACGGACCGGTCGCACAGGGAACTGCATCACCATGCCGCCGCCGAGGCCGCGCGGCGCTACGAGGACTCCGCCGCCGAGCGCGAGCGGGTCGAGGGCCGGCTGGCGGCCGGTGTGCGGTTCCCGGACTCCCCGGACGCGCTCGCCGTCCGCGCCGACCGGATCCTCGACCGGGGCGGTCTGTCGCCCTCGGCGGTGGTGGCGGACATCCACCGCGAGGCCATGGGCCTGCTCGACGCCAACGAGCGGATCATCGACCTCTCCAACGAGCTCCAGGCCTGGAGCTTCCTGCCGCGCGGGGTCAGGGCGGGCGCCACGGTCGCCCGGATCACCCTGCGGCGCGGCGGCCGCGAGCTGCCGCACGGCACCGGCTTCCTGGTCTCGCCGCGGCTGCTGATGACCAACCACCACGTCCTGCCCGACGAGAGCTTCGCCCGGAACTGCTTCGCCGAGTTCAACGCCCAGGTCACGGCGGACAACGTGCCCGACACGGTCGTCCGCATGGAGCTCGACCCCGGGGCGTTCTTCACGGCGGACCAGCGGCTCGACTTCGCCCTGGTGGCGCTGGCGGCCACGCCGGACGGCCCCGCGCCGGGCGATCTTTTCGGCTGGAACCGGCTGAGCGTGCAGATCGGCAAGCTGGTGCTCGGCGAGAAGGTGAACATCATCGGCCACCCCTCGGGCCGGCTGAAGGAGATCGCGCTGCGTGACAACGCGGTGCTGGTACGCCTCGACGACTTCGTGCACTACACGACCGACACCGAACCGGGGAACTCCGGCTCCCCCGTCTTCAACGACCAGTGGGAGGTCGTGGCGCTGCATCACAGCGGGGTGCCGAAGAAGAACGACCAGGGCCGCGTCCTGCGCAAGGACGGCCGGCCCTGGCAGGAGGGCGACGGCGACGACGCCATCGAGTGGGTCGCCAACGAGGGCGTCCGGGTCAGCTCGATCCTCAAGCACCTGGCCGGCCTGGACCTCGACCCGGCGCGGCGCGCCCTGCTGGCCGAGATGGGCACGGACACCGGTCTGGATCAGGCCGTGCCCACCGCGTCGGCACTCCCCTCCACGGCCCCCGGCACACCGCCACGTGCGGCGGCGGTGCCGGGTGTCACGGCCCCGTCGGCGCCCACGGCCGGGAGCGAGGCCGCGGACCGTGGACCCCAGGTGGGGCTCCGGGCCCGCGGTACCGCCTTCGGCGGCCGTCAGCACCTGGTCTTCCTGCACGGCCGCGACCAGCAGGACAACCACCCCGACGATCTGCGCCGCACCTGGACGGCCGGCCTGAACCGGGGACTCACGCTCGCCTCGCTGCCCCCGCTGGACCCGCAGGACGTGTGGTTCCCGTTCTACGGCACGCGACTGCACGACCTCGTGAGTGGCAGGGAGAGCGTGGCCGAGCCCATCGGCCTCGACCGGCTGAGCGCCGCGGCTGCCGCCGAGGTGTTCGCCGCGGAGTCACCCACCGGCTCCTACGAGCGGCTGCTCTACGAGGCGGCGGCCCGGGCCGGCATGCCCCAGAACGGGCCGGCGGCGACGGAGGGCTTCGGCGCGGGTCTGGCCGGGGCGCTGCACCGGCCACTGAGCTGGCTGGCCGCCCGGTCCGACCTGGACGAGTGGACCATCGCCACGTTCCTGAGGGACGTCGACCTGTACCTCGGCGACGGCGCCGTACGGCAGGCGGTGCTGGACGGCGTCATGGAGACGATGCCCACGAGCGGCGAGCTGGTGCTGGTCACGCACAGCCTGGGCACGGTCGTGGGCATGGACCTGCTGAACCGGCTGCCCGAAGGCCTCGATCCCGTCCTGCTGGTCACCGCGGGCAGCCCGCTCGGGCTGGACGGCGTCAACGAACGGCTCCTCACCCGAGGCCCGCACCAGCCGCCCAGGGTGCGTGACTGGGTGAACGTCTGGTGCCCCACCGACGCGGTGGCGATCGGCTGCCCGCTGGCGGACGAACGGTGGGGGAAGGTCACCCAGCTGGCCGTCTCCAACGGCCGCGACCGCGCGCACAAGATCGACGAGTACCTCGGGCATCCCGGACCGGCCCGCGAGATCCGCGGCGTCCTGAGGCCCTGACGAGAATCGTCAGCTCCCCTGGATCACCTGGGTGACGCCGTTGATGATCTGCTGCACGGCGATCGCGGAGAGCATCATGCCGGCGAGGCGGGTCACCAGGACCACACCGCCGTCCTTGATGATCCGGATGATCACCAGCGAGTAGCGCATGACCAGCCACAGCACGACGTGGATGGCGAGGATGGCCGCCCACACGGACACCTGAGCGGTGACGCTGTGGGCCTTCTGCACGGCGAGGATGACCGACACGATCGCCCCGGGTCCGGCCAGCAGCGGCATGCCCAGCGGTACGAGGGCGACGTTGACGTCCTTGGTCTGCTTGGGCTCGTCGGTCTTCCCGGTGAGCAGGTCCAGCGCGATCAGGAGGAGCAGCAGACCGCCCGCGATCATCAGCGCGGGCACGGACACGTGCAGATAGTCAAGGATCTGGTGGCCGAGGAGCCCGAACACGGTGATCACACCGCCGGCGACGCAGACGGCCTGGAAGGCCATCCGCTTCTGCACCTTGCCGGGCCGGCCGGCGGTGAGGGCGAGGAAGATCGGTGTGATCCCGGGGGGATCCATGATGACGAAGAGGGTCAGGAACAGGGAGCCGAAGACGGCGAGGTCGAACATGAGCGTGATGGCCTTGCGGTATGGGTGGAACGGCGGAGCACGGGGTATCGGCACCGCTGTGGGCAGGCGTTCCTCAGAGAGTCCCCTCAGGCCCTTGTGTGACCGGGGGAGGAACGGGTGGGCACGGCGAACAGCGCCGAGTGCCTGGAATGGATCTGGAGCAGGGGAACCTCAGACGGCCCCGCCGGCCCCGGGCACCGGGAACGCCCCGAAGGCCCGCCGCGTGATCTCGCCGTACACCTCGGGATCCGTCGTGTACTCGCCGAGCACGCAGGTCTTGCGGCTGCCGTGGTAGTCCGAGGACCCGGTCACGAGAAGGCCGAGCTCCTTCGCCAGGCCCCGCAGCCGCGCCCGCGTGTCCGCGTCGTGGTCCATGTGGTCGACCTCGATGCCGTCCAGTCCGGCCGCGGCCATCTCGGCGATGGCGGCCTCCGGCACCGTGAGCCCCCGCTTGCTCGCCCCGGGGTGCGCGAACACCGCGACCCCACCCGCGCCCTTGATCAGGCGGATCGCCTCGAAGGGGTCGGTCTCGTGCTTCTCCACGAAGACCCGGCCGCCGTCGGCCAGCCAGTCCTGCGTGAAGGCGTCGTTCACGGTGGGCACGACACCCAGCTCGACCAGCGCGCTCGCCACGTGCGGGCGTCCGACGGACCCCTCACCGGCGATCCGCGCCACCTGCTCCCAGGTCACCGGCACGCCCAGCTCCCGGAGCTTGGCGATCATGCCCTGGGCGCGCGGCACCCGGTCGTCCCGGACCAGCTCCCGCTCGGCGAGCAGGGCCGGCTCCTCGGCGTCGAAGAGGTAGGCCAGCATGTGCATGCTGACCCCGTCGATCCGGCAGGAGAGCTCGGCGCCGGTCACCAGCGTGAGCCCCTCGGGCAGCGCGGCGATCGCCTCGGCATACCCGCGGGTGGTGTCGTGATCGGTGAGCGCGACGACGTCGAGCCCCGTGGCGGCGGCCTTCCGGACCAGCTGCGCGGGCGAGTCCGTGCCGTCGGAAGCGGTGGAGTGGGTGTGCAGATCGATACGCACGACACGGACTCCAGACGCGACGGCAGCAACAGGACTGCTCAAGGATAACCGGATTTTCAACGACCGCTGTCACACCCGAATCCGGCAAGCGCCCCCTACACCAACGCGTCCTGAAGGGGCGCGGAGAGCTGCGCGACCGGCCACAGCCGGCCGGCAGCGGCCAACGCCGCCGAACCCACGCCCCCGCAGGCGCTACGGCTGAAGCAAGCGCGGTGACAACGCCCCACACGGCACCAGCTCCACCTCGGCCCCCGCCTCCCGCAGATCGGCCAGCACCAGTTCGTCGTACATCAGCAGCCCGGACTGCTCGGGCCACACCACGGCCCACAGCCACATCCCGAGCGCCTCCCCCGCGAACACCGCACGGTCGCCCGGCGCCCCGGCCACGTGCCACAGCGGTGTGGGACGCCCGGCGGCCAGCACCTTGGCCTGCGGCGGCTTCTCGACGTCCATGTGCGGCCCCGGGTCCGGCCCGTCCATGCCCGCGTAGCGCGCCCCGAGCCCGACGCCGAGCTCCTCGGCCACCAGGATCAGCTCGCCCATCCCGCCGAGCGGCCCGGGTCCCGTGCAGGCCACGGCGGTCGCGCGGCCGCCGGTGCGGTCGTCCCCCGCGCAGGCCACCCCCGTGAACAGCCACCCCACCGGCAGCGGCCAGGGCATCCACAACGGCACCCGGGTGCGGTGCACCACGACGTTGAGGGCGTCGACGCTGGGCGGTATCACGGGCTGCACCGGATGAACGGTGCCGTGCACATCGCACTGCCACGAGTCGGAGAAGAGGCCGGGAGCCCTGACCCGGCCACCGCACTTCGGGCAACTGGGTTCGCCCCTCATAGGGCCCCACGGTCCTACCCGCGCCCCGCCGCGTCAAGGACGATCACCCATCCGGACGGAACCCTTCACCGGCAACATTAGATGTAACTTGCATTAATTAGCGTGGCTAACTTAGTGTGTGCATATACCAACTATCTCGTCTCGGGAAAGGGAGCAAGCAATGGACTCCTTCGACGCCGGAGCGGGCGGCCTCCTGAAGCAGCCCAAGTCCGTGTGGGCGACCGCCGGGGCGTCGGTCGTCGCCTTCATGGGCATCGGGCTCGTCGACCCGATCCTGCCGTCCATCGCACAGGGCCTGAACGCCACGGCCGGCCAGGTCTCCCTGCTCTTCACCTCGTACTTCCTCATCACCGCCGTCGCGATGCTGGTGACCGGCTTCGTCTCCAGCCGGATCGGCGGGAAGAAGACGCTGCTGCTCGGCCTCGCGTTCGTCGTGGTGTTCGCCGGGCTCGCGGGCACCTCCGGATCCGTCGGCGAACTCGTGGGCTTCCGGGCCGGATGGGGCCTCGGCAACGCGCTGTTCGTCTCCACGGCCCTGGCGGTCGTCGTCGGCGCCGCGGCCGGCGGCAGCGCCGCGGCGATCCTGCTGTACGAGTCGGCCCTCGGCCTCGGCATGGCCTGCGGCCCGCTGCTGGGCGCCCTGCTCGGCGACGCCAGCTGGCGCTACCCGTTCTTCGGCACGGCGTTCCTGATGGCCGTCGGCTTCCTGTGCATCACGGTGTTCCTGAAGGAGCAGCCGAAGCCGGCCCGCAAGACCTCGCTGCTGGACCCGCTCAAGGCCCTCGGCCACGGCGGCCTCGCCTCCGCGGCGGTCTCGGCGTTCTTCTACAACTACACGTTCTTCACCGTGCTGGCCTTCACGCCGTTCGTGCTGAACATGAGCCCGTACCGGTCGGGTGCGGTGTTCTTCGCCTGGGGCGTGCTGCTCGCCGTCTTCTCGGTGATCGTCGCCCCGCGGCTCCAGAAGCGGTTCGGTTCACTGAAGGTGCTCGGCGGTTCGCTGGTACTGCTGGGGGCCGACGTGCTGGTGCTCGGCTACGGCTCGCACACCACCGCCGTCGTCTGCACGATCCTGTCCGGTGCTTTCATCGGCGTGAACAACACCGTCTACACCGAACTGGCCCTCGGTGTCTCCGACGCCCCCCGCCCGGTGGCGAGCGCGGGCTACAACTTCGTGCGCTGGTTCGCGGCGGCGGCGGCTCCGTACTTCGCGCCGAAGATCGAGGAGTGGACCGACCTCCACATGCCGTTCGTGGTCGCGGCGGTCACCGCGGTCGCGGGCGCCGCCGTGGTCGTCGTACGGCGCAAGGCCCTCACGAGCGAAGCAGAAGAGCCGGAGCCGAGGCACGCGACCGAGGACGGCGTCGCCGTCTTCGCCAACTGAGGCCGCGCAGCCGGAGTTTGGTGAGCTTCCTCACTCCAGCGGGACGGACTTCCGGGACGGATCCCGGAGGTCCGTCCCCTGGTTCAGCCACCTCTCCTGCAACGCCTGCGCACCGTGCACACGCTTCCAGGCCGCCTCGTTCGGGGTCATCGGCAGCAGCGGCAGGAACCGCACGGGATCGAGGGGCTCGTCCAGCTCCAGGTCCTCGACCAGACCGCCCGGCTCGGCGACCAGGACCGAGGTGAAGGGAGCGCCCGGCCACAGCGGCTCACCGACGTCGAGGGACGCGCCGGGAGCCACGACCAGGCCCTCCACCTGCGGAGACGCGGCGAGTACGGCGAGTGGCCGGAGCACCTTGTCGGTGTCGGCGAGACCGGAACGGACCGAGAGGACCAGCTCGGCGCGCGGGCCCTTGACCGGGTCGGCGACCACCGCCGTGGGGTCCGTCATGGGGTGCGCGGACATGCCCAGCGAGGCGTAGCGGACGATGTCGCCCTCCTGGAAGCGGAGCACCTCGATGCGGTCCGTGCCGAGGAAGGTGACCGCGGCGCGCGCGTCCGGTTCGCCCAGTGCCGTGCGCAACCGGGCTTCGACCAGAGGAAGAACATCTGCCATGCGGCGAGCATAGAACTCGCCAGTAGCGGGCAAAGCAGCACCTTGACAGTTGTGTCGGCTGCTACTCTTGCCCGGTGGTTCGGGGCAGCACGCAGAAGCGTCGCGATCAAGCTCCGACGCCGAAGGAACTCCCTTACGAGGGACCGGCCGGAGGAGGTGGGGCTGCAATGGATCGAAGTCGACCGTGCAGTAGCACCACGCTCTTCGCGCCGCCGATGTAGCTGCTTCTGTCCCTGGCTGCCACCTCTCGCACTCGCTTCACCGCGGAAGAGCGCTTCGTTTCGCTTTGCCTGATCTGCCTCAGTAGCTGAATCAGTGACCAGACCGGCCACCGCGACGATGCGGTGCTCCCCGCTTTGTGGACGTGCGAAACATCCGTGGTCACAACGTCCTCATTCCGGGTAGTTCCACCCGTCGCCGGCGCCGTTCGTCGCACGCCCGCGAAGGAGCCCGCCATGTCGATGATCCGCGACCTGCGCGCCGTTGTCCGTCCGTCCCGTGTGTCGCTGCGCAAGGAGGGCGGCACCTACGACGCCACCCGCAGCCCCGCCGCCGCCTCGGCCGTCGTCGACTGCGCCGTCTACCGGGACGGCCGCCGCATCGAGACCGGGACCGCCCTGACCCCGCACGAGGCGGTGCGCCTGGTGCGCCGCGACGGGGGTTTCGTGTGGATCGGCCTGCACGAGCCGACGGAGGCCGAATTCTCCGGCATCGCCGGTGAGTTCGGGCTGCACCCGCTGGCCGTGGAGGACGCCGTCCAGGCCCACCAGCGGCCCAAGCTGGAGCGCTACGACGACTCCCTCTTCACGGTCTTCAAGACCATCCACTACGTCGAGCACGACCAGCTCGACGCCAACAGCGAGGTCGTCGAGTCCGGCGAGGTCATGTGCTTCACCGGACGGGACTTCTTCATCACCGTCCGGCACGGCGGGCAGGGCTCCCTGCGCGCCCTCAGGCACCGCCTCCAGGACGACCCCGAGCTGCTCGCGAAGGGCCCCTCGGCCGTGCTGCACGCCATCGCGGACCACGTCGTCGACGGGTACATCGCCGTCGCCGACGCGGTGCAGGACGACATCGACGAGGTGGAGACCGAGGTGTTCTCCCCGGGGCGCAAGGGCTCGCCGCGCGGTTCGGACGCCGGACGGATCTACCAACTCAAGCGCGAGGTGCTGGAGTTCAAGAGGGCCGTGTCGCCGCTGCTGCGGCCCATGCAGTTGCTGAGCGAGCGGCCGATGCGGCTGATCGACCCCGACATCCAGAAGTACTTCCGGGACGTCGCCGACCACCTGGCCCGCGTCCAGGAGCAGGTCCTCGGCTTCGACGAGCTGCTCAACTCCATCCTCCAGGCCAACCTCGCGCAGGCGTCCGTCGCCCAGAACGAGGACATGCGCAAGATCACCTCGTGGGCGGCGATCATCGCCGTGCCGACGATGGTGTGCGGTGTGTACGGCATGAACTTCGACCACATGCCGGAGCTGCACTGGCGCTACGGCTACCCGGTGATCCTCGGCTTCACCGTGGTCGTCTGCCTCGGCATCCACCGCACGCTGAAGCGGAACGGGTGGCTGTGAGCGGCCTGGTTAGGCTGGGCCCATGACAAGCGAGCTGCTCGACCAGGCCCTCGTCGAGGAGGCCACGAAGAAGTCCGGCCTCGTCTGGGTCCAGGGCCCCGGCGGCCCGGCGCGTGCGCTGTGGCACGTGTGGCACGAGGGTGCCGCGTGCCTGGTCGGCGACGGGCCGGGCGAGCAGCCGCTGCCGGGTCTCGCCGACGGCACCGAGGCGACGGTGACGGTCCGCAGCAAGGACAAGGGCGGCCGGCTGGTCACCTGGACGGCGCGGGTCGTCGAGCTCGCGCCGGGCTCCGAGGCGTGGGACGCTGCGGTCGCCGAGCTCAAGGGCAAGCGGCTGAACGCACCGGACGGCGAGGGCATCACCGGCCGCTGGGCCCGCGAGTGCCGGGTGCTGCGCCTGGAACCGACGGGGACGACGGCGCCGCTGCCCGACGGCTCCCTGTCCGAGCCTCCCCTGCCGTCCCCGGCGATCACCCGTCGGCCGGCCCCGGCGGGTCTGCCCCGCCTGCTGCTGAAGAAGCGCAAACGGACCTGACGGCCTACGACGAGGGCAGCTGCTTGCCGTAGTCCACCGTCTCGTTCCGCTCCGGCTCCCTGAGGGAGAAGTCCTCGCCCCAGGCGGAGAACGTGAGGGTGCCCGCCCCGCCGGCCCGTTCCAGGCGCAGCGGGTACGGCTTGCCCTCGAGGGAGACCTCCAGGGTGCCGCCGGAGCCCTTGTCACCGGTGACGCGGATGGTGCGGACGCCCGCCTCCTCGTCGTGGCCGTCCGTCGCGAGCGTCCCGTGCAGGGTCAGCAGACCGTCGAGGAGGAGAGCCTTGTCCGTGAAACCGCTGAACTTCTTGTACGCGGGGTCGCCCTGCGGCACCTTCACGAACTTGCCGTCGAGCTTGGAGGCCGCCGCCGCGTCCGCCTCGCCGCCCTCCTCCTGGCCGCTGCCGTGAGTCCAGAACTCGGCGTCCGCCTTGACGTAGAGCTGCTCGCCGATGCGCAGCAGCTTGAAGGTCGCGCCGTTGCCGGTGACCGAACCGTCGCCGCCGTCGTCCTTCAGCCGCATGTCGAGCGTGTACGTCCGCCCGCCGCTGACGACGTTGCCGTGCACCCGGACCGCCCCCGCGGTCTCGGCGGCCGACCGGGTCTTGCCCTGGATCTTGGCGGCGGGGAGTCTGCCGACCCCGTTGGTGCCCTCGTTCGGATCCTCCGCGCAGCCGGTGAGCACCGTTCCCGTCACGAGCAGCGCGCACACCGCGCTCGCGAGTACGGCACTGCGGCCACGGTTCTGGCGAATCGGAGTCACAGGTGGGGCTGCCTCTCTGACGGGAGACCTGAACGGCGTACCGCAGGGTACCGGGGTCGTGCGGGCGGATCGGAGCCAGTCCGTCCGGACCGGCCGCCCACGCGCCACCGATCAGGACGGGCTAGCCTGAAGCCCACCCGAGCGGGCAATTCGGAAGACACAGGCACAAAGACAGCCACAACGACAGCAACGAACCACCCCGCACGAAAAGGAGCCGCGGCCATGGCAGCGGGCGCCCCCCGGATCTTCGTATCGCACCTCCAAGGTGTCGCCGTCTTCGACCCAGCCGGCGACCAGGTGGGGCGGGTGCGCGATCTCGTCGTCATGCTGCGGGTGGGACAGCGACCGCCGAGGCTGCTCGGCCTCGTCGTCGAACTCGCCACCCGCCGCCGTATCTTCCTGCCGATGACCCGGGTCACCGCCATCCAGTCCGGCCAGATCATCACCACCGGCGTGCTCAACGTCCGGCGCTTCGAGCAGCGGCCCACCGAGCGGCTGGTGTTCGGGGAACTGCTGGACCGGCGCGTGACGCTCACCGAGACCGGCGAGGAGGTCACCGTCCTCGACCTGTCGGTGCATCAGCTGCCGGCCCGCCGGGAGTGGGAGATCGACCGGGTCTTCGTCCGCAAGGGCAGGAAGGGCAGCGCCTTCCGGCGCGCCAAGGGCGAGGCGCTGACCGTCGAGTGGACCGCCGTCACCGGCTTCTCCCTGGAGGAGCAGGGGCAGGGCGCCGAGAGCCTGCTCGCCACCTTCGAGCAGCTGCGCCCCGCCGACCTGGCCAACGTCCTGCACCACCTCTCCCCCAAGCGCCGGGCCGAGGTCGCCGCCGCCCTCGACGACGACCGGCTCGCCGATGTGCTGGAGGAGCTGCCGGAGGACGACCAGATCGAGATCCTCGGCAAGCTGAAGGAGGAGCGTGCCGCCGACGTCCTGGAGGCCATGGACCCCGACGACGCCGCCGACCTGCTGGGCGAGCTGCCGACGGACGACCAGGAGCGGCTGCTGAGCCTGATGCAGCCCGGCGACGCGGCCGACATGCGGCGCCTGATGTCGTACGAGGACCGCACGGCGGGCGGTCTGATGACCACCGAGCCGATCGTGCTGCGCCCGGATTCCACCGTCGCCGACGCGCTCGCCCGGGTCCGCAACCGCGACCTCTCCCCCGCCCTCGCCGCCCAGATCTACGTCTGCCGGCCCCCGGACGAGACGCCGACCGGCAAGTACCTGGGCACGGTCCACTTCCAGCGGCTGCTGCGCGAACCACCGCCGTCCCTGGTCAGCTCGATCGTGGACACCGATCTGCAGCCGCTCGACCCGGAGGCCGAGTTGCCGGCCATCGCCGGGTTCTTCGCCACGTACGACATGGTCGCGGCGCCCGTCGTCGACGAGTCCGGCTCGCTGCTGGGCGCGGTCACCGTGGACGACGTTCTCGACCACATGCTCCCGGAGGACTGGCGGGAGCAGGAGTTCCACCTGGACGAGGAGGTGGCGACCGATGGTTCCTGAGCGCGAGAGCCTGCGCGAGCGCACGCCGGCGGGCGCCACGGCTTCCTCCCGGCCCCGCACCACCCGCCTCGACCAGCCGCTGCCGCGCCGGCGCCGGTTCCTGCCCGAATACGACCCGGAGGCCTTCGGGCGGCTGTCGGAGCGCATCGCGCGCTTCCTGGGCACCGGGCGGTTCATCGTCTGGATGACGGTCGTCATCATCCTGTGGGTGGTGTGGAACATCTTCGCGCCGCACGGCCTGCGCTTCGACGAGTACCCGTTCATCTTCCTGACCCTGATGCTGTCCCTGCAGGCCTCCTACGCCGCCCCGCTGATCCTGCTCGCGCAGAACCGGCAGGACGACCGCGACCGGGTCAACCTGGAGCAGGACCGCAAGCAGAACGAGCGGTCGATCGCGGACACCGAGTACCTGACCCGCGAGATCGCCGCCCTGCGCATCGGCCTGGGCGAGGTCGCCACCCGCGACTGGATCCGCTCGGAGCTGCAGGACACGATCAAGGAGATGGAGGAACGGCAGAACGGCCACCGGCACGACCCCGTTGTATTCCCGGCGGAACGGTCACGGGGACGTGACGCAGACGACCGCTGAGACGCTTTCCTACGCACCGGTACAGCGCCGTACCATCGTCCTATGGCTACGGAAGACGCGGTGCGCGAGGCACTGGCGACGGTGAACGACCCCGAGATCCACAAGCCCATCACCGAGCTCGGGATGGTCAAGTCCGTGGAGATCGGCGCGGACGGGGCGGTCGCGGTCACCGTGTACCTCACAGTCTCGGGCTGCCCGATGCGGGAGACGATCACGCAGCGCGTGACCGACGCGGTCTCCGCGGTCGAGGGCGTGACCCGCGTCGACGTCACGCTCGACGTGATGAGCGACGAGCAGCGCCGCGAGCTGGCGTCCGCCCTGCGCGGCGGCCAGACCGAGCGCGAGGTCCCCTTCGCCAAGCCGGGCAGCCTGACCCGCGTCTACGCGGTCGCCTCCGGCAAGGGCGGCGTCGGCAAGTCCTCGGTGACGGTCAACCTGGCCGCGGCGATGGCGGCCGACGGCCTCAAGGTCGGTGTCGTCGACGCCGACATCTACGGCCACTCCGTGCCGCGCATGCTCGGCGCCGACGGCCGTCCCACCCAGGTCGAGAACATGATCATGCCGCCGTCGGCGAACGGCGTGAAGGTCATCTCCATCGGCATGTTCACGCCGGGCAACGCCCCGGTCGTCTGGCGCGGCCCGATGCTCCACCGCGCCCTGCAGCAGTTCCTGGCGGACGTGTACTGGGGCGACCTGGACGTGCTGCTCCTGGACCTGCCGCCCGGCACCGGCGACATCGCGATCTCCGTGGCGCAGCTCGTGCCGAACGCCGAGATCCTGGTCGTGACGACCCCGCAGCAGGCGGCGGCCGAGGTCGCCGAGCGGGCGGGTTCCATCGCCGTGCAGACCCACCAGAAGATCGTCGGTGTGGTCGAGAACATGTCCGGCCTGCCCTGCCCGCACTGCGACGAGATGGTCGACGTGTTCGGCACGGGCGGAGGCCAGCTGGTCGCCGACGGCCTGACCCGCACGACCGGTGCGAACGTCCCGGTCCTCGGCAGCATCCCGATCGACGTCCGCCTGCGCGAGGGCGGCGACGAGGGCAAGCCGGTCGTCCTCACGGATCCGGACTCCCCGGCGGGTGCGGCGCTGCGCGCGATCGCGGGCAAGCTGGGAGGACGGCAGCGCGGCCTGTCGGGCCTGTCGCTCGGCATCACTCCGAAGAACAAGTTCTGATCTGACCCGGGAGGCGCGGGGAACCGCGCGAGCAACCAGCGACGCCCTGCAGCCCCCCGCGTACGAGAACTCCTACGGCGAAGGGGCGCCGAAACAACACGGCGCCCCCGCATCACGCGTAAGCGGCGATGTCCTTGACCACGGCGAAGCCGAGCCCGTACGCGCTCATGCCCCGGCCGTAAGCCCCGACGTGAACCCCCGACGAGGTGGACCCGGCCAGCACCCACCCGAACTCGGACTCCCGGTAGTGGAACGTCGTCGGCACCCCGTCCACGGGAAGCGACAGCGTCGACCAGTCGGCCCCGTCGAGGTCGTCCGCCAGCACCCACGCGGTCTCGGTCTGCTGATCCAGCCAGTCGTCCCGCAGCGTGTGGTCCATCTGGCCGGGCCAGGTGAAGGACAGCAGTCCGACGCCCGCGAGCCACGCCGCGGACGACACCGACGTGGCCTCCAGCAGCCCCGTGCCGTCGGCCGTACGCCGTGAGGGGTTCGCGGCCACGGTCACGACGACCGCGAACCTCTCCTTGGATTCCTGATCGCCCCCGGCGGCATACTCGTTGCGCACCGAGGGCTCGTCGCCGTGTCCGATCGACCCGTGCTCCACGGCCCCGTCGGCCGTCGTACCGACCTGCATCAGCCAGCGCGGCCCCGTGAAGGCCTCATCGAGGCCGTACCAGGGGAAGGGCGCACGCAGGTAGCCGTCGACCGTACGCCGGGCGGAGGGGGCCTGTTGTCCATCCTCCGCGGCCGGCGTCTGCGCGACTGCCCGACTCGTCGTCTCCATGTGCCCGGACGCCTCCTCGCTCTAGTCGGACCGGAACGGCCCGCCCCCCTTCGGGCGTACTCGTCACGGTCCGCACAACAACTCGGCAGCATAGCCACACCGCTGCGAGCAGCAGGGAAACCGCCCGGCGCGTGGGCCGCACGGGCGCCCGGTTCAGGCCGTACGCAGCCCGACCGGAGTATGAAACGCGTCACGCGCCGGGGGCGTGCACCCCCCTGGGCGGGTCGCTCAGGTGGCGTCCGCGTCGAAGGGCGGCCGGTCGTCCGGGGCGGACGTCTCGGGCTTCTTCGTCATGTCGATACGGCCGCCGGACGAACCGGAGGAGCCGGCGGACGAAGCCGGGGAGGTGTCCGAGTCACGGCTGTGGACGGCGTCGGTGACCTCGGCCATCTCCTTCTTCAGGTCGAAGCCGTTGCGGATCTCCTTGAGGCCCAGGTCCTCGTTGTCCAGCTGCTTGCGGATGAACGTCTTGGGGTTGAGGTCCTCGAACTCGAAGTCCTTGAATTCCGGGCCCAGTTCCTGCCGGATGTCGTTCTTGGCGCTCTCCGAGAACTCACGGATCTTCCGGATGGTGCGCGTCACGTCCTGGATGACCTTGGGGAGCTTGTCCGGACCGAAGACGAGCACGGCAAGGACGATGAGCGTCACCAGCTCGAGTGGTCCTATGTCATTGAACACCTGAAGCTCCTTGCGATGTCCTCGGTCCTCGGCCCTCGTGGTCGGTGTGGGTCTTGCCGTGGTCCGGGCCGGATCCACGGTACCCGGCGATCCTGTCCGACCGGTACTGTCCCGGGGCCTCCGAGTGCGGGAGGTGGGAGCGCTTTCCCGATTGTTTGCCTTGCCGGTCCCTCGTGGGGCCTGTCGCGGTGAAAGCGCGCGCCACGGGGCCTCATGTCTCAGCCACCCGACGATCCGAGGACGAGCGAGACCTTCCGCTCCTTGCCACCACGCTCGACGGTCAGTTCCAGCCGGTCTCCGGGGCGGTGCGCCCGGGTCTTGACGATCAGTTCCTCGCCGGAGTGCACCCGCAGGCCGTCGACCTCCCGGATGACGTCACCCGCCTTGATCCCGGCCTTGGCTCCCGGGCCGCCGGCGGTGACCGGCGCGCCGCCCTCGCCGCCCTCGGCGGCGACGCGGGCACCGTCGCCCGTGTAGTCCATGTCCAGGG
This sequence comes from Streptomyces sp. NPDC047880, assembly GCF_040706515.1. Classification (NCBI taxonomy): domain Bacteria; kingdom Bacillati; phylum Actinomycetota; class Actinomycetes; order Kitasatosporales; family Streptomycetaceae; genus Streptomyces; species Streptomyces sp. NPDC047880. The sequence continues at coordinate 84,199 of NZ_JBEZOK010000008.1, forward strand.
TGATGCCGATGACCGGGTGGGTCGCCTTCCCGGTGTTGATCAGCTCTTCGGCGACGCGTTTGCCCTGGTTGATCGGTATGGCGAAGCCGAGGCCGATCGAACCGGCCCGGCCGCTGTCCTGCCCGGAGCCGCTCCCCGCCGAGCGGATGGCCGAGTTGATGCCGATGACCCGGGCACGGGCGTCGAGCAGGGGCCCGCCGGAGTTGCCGGGGTTGATGGGCGCGTCGGTCTGCAGCGCGTCGACGTACGACACGTCGCTGCCGTCGCCCTTCTCGCCGCCGGCGGTGATGGGCCGCTGCTTGGCGCTGATGATGCCCGAGGTGACGGTGCCGGCCAGGTCGAAGGGGGCGCCGATGGCCACGACGGGGTCGCCGACCTGCACGTTGTCGGAGTTGCCGAGGGGCAGCGGGGTGAGTCCGCTGACCCCCTTCACCTTCACGACGGCCAGGTCGTAGCCGCTGTCCCGGCCGATGACCTCGGCCTTGGCGGTCTGCCCTCCGTTGAAGGTCACGGTGATCTCGCCGCCGGAGCCGGCGGGCTGCACGACGTGGTTGTTGGTGAGGATGTGTCCGCGGGTGTCGAGCACGAAGCCGGTGCCCGTGCCCTGCTCACCGGCGCCGCTGACATGCAGGGTGACCACGCTGGGCAGGGCCCGCCCGGCGATCCCGGCCACACTGTCCGCGTCCCGGGCGGTGGCCTCCTTCCCGGCCTGCGGCAGCTCGACGGTCCCGACGCCGCCGTTGCGCTCCAGGTACGTCCCGACGGCGCCGCCGATGCCCCCGGACACGACCGCGAGCAGTACGGCACCGAGCACCAGGGACTTCCTGCCCCGCCTGCGCCGCTGCTCCGTGCTGAGCACGGCGGCGCCGTTCTGCTGGAGGGGCCCTTGTCCCCCGGCGACGGCGGGAGCCGCCCAGGGGTCGTAGCGCTGCCAGGGGTCGGTGGCCGGGGCGGGTGCCGGGACGTCGGCGTAGTGCGGCGCGGGTGCGGGGATGCCGGGGGGCGGCGTCCCGGCCGGCCCGTGAGCGGCGGTGGGATGAGCTGCGGGGGCCGGCCCCCCGGGCGCCGGGATGGGCGGCGTGCCCTGCGCCGACGGCACGGCCGGCTGCCCCGGCAGCGCCACTGCCTGCGCCGGGGTCGCCGGGTGCTGGACGGGCGGCGCGGGCGCCCAGGGGCCTGGCTCGCCGTAAGGCGGGGTGCTGTACGGGTCGGGGTCGTGCAGCGGCTTGGGAGCCTCCTCCGGCGGCGCGGCGGGTGAGGCGGCGGCGACCGGGACGTCCTGGGCCGATTGCCGGGCGGCGGGGACCGGGGCAACGGCCTGGGCAGTGCCTCCGACCAGGGCGTCATCCGTCTTCACCGCCCCGTCCGCCGACGCGGCGGGGACCGCGGCAACGGCCTGGTCAGCTCCCACCACCACGGCGTCATCCGGCTTCACCGCCCCATGGGCCGGCTCGGCGGAGTCGCCCTCGGCCCCGGCCGGAAGCGCCTCGGGACGCCTCAGCTCGTAGTCGCCGTCCTGATCGGGCCGGGGCGCGGGGCGCGGCAGCTCGAAGTCCCCGTCGGAGGCGCCGGTCCGGTCCGCCCGGGCCGACTCAGCCTGGTGCGGACCGCCCACGCCCTGGCCCTCCACGGCCGGGGCCTCGGCCACGCCCTGACTCTCCGCCATGACCTGGTCGTCTGCCACGCGCGGGTCCGTCCCCTCCGGCTCCCCCGTCCGGTCCTGCGGCCGCGGACGGCTCCACCACTTCGCTTTCGTGGGCTTCCCCTCGTTCATGCTCTCCCCACAGCCGCGGCACGGCTCGTCACGTTGGCCGCAGTTCCTCTGACCGGCGCCCGGCCAGACCTCGGCCGCGGGCGACAACCCCCGGATTCAATCAGGTTCGCGGGCCGGTGCGCAGAGGCCGGTCAGTGAGCCGTGCGCGGCACGGCGGGGGAAGAAGGGGACGAGGCCGGGTCCGCGAGGGGCACGGCGAGCAGGGGAGCCGTGATCTCGGGAACCGCGGACCACGAGGTCAGGGCGGCCGGAGTGGCCGCCTCGAGCGGGCGTATCAACGGGGACATGACGGCGGCACCGGCGACCACCGGGGCGGTCAGCGCGTGCATCGCGTGGTGCCGGGCGGCGGACGGCACCCCGGGCAGCAGCGGAGCCGAGACCTCGGTGGGGGCGGCCGGCGCACGGCCGAGCGGGCTCTCGCCGTGTACCTGCCCGAGCAGCGGCGCCGGCCGGCGGCGCTGGGATTCGGGTGGTGTCACGGCGCCGGTGCCCTGGGTGCGCATGGGGGTCACGTTGCTCCCCGTGCCCTGGCCTCCGCGGGCCTCCGCGTCGGTCGGGGTGCCGCCCGTGACGCCGCCCAGGGCGATCGCCGCCAGGGACACCGCACCGGCGGCCACGAACGCGAACCGCAGCCGGGAGGAGGACCGGTCGCTGTCGGGCCGGCCGACGTCGTGGATGCGGAAGCCTCTCTCGGAGGGGAGGCCCCGGTGACCGGAGAGCGGGCCTCCGGCGTCGGCGGGGAGGTTCCGGCTTCCCCCGGGGGACGCGGGCAGGTGCGGCCGGGAGGGTGCGTACCCGAAGTCGAAGCGCTCGCCGCGCTTCATCCCGAAGGCCCCGGACGATCCGAACCGTCCGGACAGCCCTCCCCCGCCCGGCGGTGTCACATCACCGTCCGGGCCGCCGCCCGCGGGTAGTCCCTGCAGGCGGGCCAGGAAACTCTCGGAGGGGGGCGGCGGGGCCGCCTCCGCGAAGACGTTCTTCAGCCGGCGCTGGGCGTCCACTTCCGCCTTGCACTTCGGGCAGGTGGCCACGTGCGCCAGTACGCGCTCACGCGCGTCATGACCGAGCTCTCCGTCCACCAGGGCGGAGAGTCGGTCTCCCAGATGCTGCTCTGCGAGGTGACCCTCGGAGGCTTTCGGCCGAGATCCGCTCACGCGCTCGCGCCCCCTCCTCCCAGGGCGGGAACACGGGGCACGAAGGAACGGCGCTCGGCACGCGCCTCCGGGGAGCGGTGCGCGAGAGCCTTGCGCAGCTGGGAGCGACCGCGGTGGATCCGGGAGCGGACCGTGCCGAGCTTGACGCCGAGGGTCGCGGCGATCTCCTCGTAGGACAGGCCTTCGATGTCGCACAGGACGACCGCGGCGCGGAACTCGGGGGCGAGGGTGTCGAGGGCCTGCTGGACGTCCGCGTCGAAGTGCGCGTCGTTGAAGACCTGCTGCGGCGTGGGCTCCTTGCTGGGCAGCCGCTCGGCCGCGTCCTCGCCGAGCGCGTCGAAGCGGATGCGCTGCTTGCGGCGGACCATGTCCAGGAACAGGTTCGTGGTGATGCGGTGCAGCCAGCCCTCGAAGGTACCCGGCGTGTAGGTCGACAGGGAGCGGAAGACGCGGACGAAGACCTCCTGCGTGAGGTCCTCCGCGTCGTGCTGGTTGCCGGTCAGACGGTAGGCGAGCCGGTAGACCCGGCCGCTGTGCGTGCTGACGATCTCCTCCCACGTGGGCGGAGTCCACGCCTGCCCGTCCGCGTCGGTGGTGAAGGTCGCGGTCTGGGCGAAGTCAGCGGCGTGACTGTGGTCAGCAGCGGTGTCGTTCACAGATGTCGGCCTGCCCGCCGGTCCGAGGAAGCGCCGGAGCACTCCTCCGCGATCCACAGGCGCAGCCGCACCTCCCCTGTCAGCTCTGGTGGTGTCCAGTGGAGCCCCTACCATAGCCACCTCGCCCGTTAGGACCGGATAAGCGGTTTTACGAGAATTTGATCTGTGCTGATACGCCTCGTACTGCTGCGTCGGCACTTGCTCGGCGTCCCGATCCACTGCCTGCCCCCCGTCACGACCCGCGCCACTTGCTCATCCCTTTAAACGACCGGTCCCATCTGCGGGTTCCCGTGCCCAACGGATACAGTCACGCCCAGGCATTCACGGGGACAGGAGAGGGTCATTACCGGCAACCGGCAGACGAGCTGGGCGTTCGCCGACGCCTATGTCGCCGAGGACGAAACGCTGCAGTGGGCCCGGGACCGGGCCCGCGAGGCAGGGTTGCGCTCGGTGACGCCCGGCACGGGCGCCGCGCTGCGGTTGCTGGCCGCGTCGGTCGACGCGAAGGCCGTCGCGGAGATCGGGACGGGCTGCGGTGTCTCCGGGATCCACCTCCTGCACGGTATGCGGCCGGACGGTGTCCTGACGACCGTGGACCCCGAGCCGGAGCACCAGCAGTTCGCCCGGCAGGCCTTCCGCGCCGCCGGGTTCGCCAGCAACCGGGCCCGCTTCATCCCGGGCCGGGCCCTGGACGTGCTGCCCCGCCTCGCGGACGCCGGTTACGACCTGGTCTTCTGCGACGGTGACCGCCTGGAGGTCATGGACTACCTCGCTGAATCGTTGCGTCTGCTGCGCACCGGCGGGCTGGTCGTCTTCGAGGGGGCCTTCGCCAACGGCCGGACGGTGGACTCCGGTCCCCAGCCCACGGAGGTGCTGCGGCTGCGGGAGCTGCTGCGCGCGGTGCGCGAGAGCCAGGAACTGGTGCCGTCCCTGCTGCCGGTGGGCGACGGGCTGCTGTGCGCGGTGAAACGCTAGCCGGGTCGTACGTCAGCGGCGCCCGAGCCGGGGCAGCCGAGTGTCAGCGGCGGGAAAACAGCCGCCCCGGCACCACAAGTGATGCCGGGGCAACTGAAAGGGTATGGTCGCTTGCGCGTCAGCCGACGACCTTCTTGAGGGCGTCGCCGAGCGCGTCGGCCTCGTCAGGGGTCAGCTCGACGACGAGCCGACCGCCGCCTTCGAGCGGAACGCGCATGACGATGCCCCGCCCCTCCTTGGTCACCTCGAGCGGGCCATCACCCGTTCGCGGCTTCATGGCCGCCATGCTCGTTCCCCTTCCTGAAACCCAGCTCATCGTCAAAGCCGACGGCCCCTGAGAAGGGCACACGTGCGGCCCTTGTGGCAGGACACGCGACACCGGCATCGAACACATTGCTTCCAGGCCATTATCCCGCATCTCAGGACCCGATGACCAACATCAGTCGGCATCGCTTGGGCAACGCACGCGAGCAAAACCACTCAATTCGGCGATGAGACTGCGATACTGCGCCACCGCACACACTTCCGCCGAACCGATCCGGACGAGAATTGTTTGACGCAGGTCACACGTCCGGTCCGGTTCCTCGTCCGCGATCTCCGTCATGCTGTCCTGCAGACCCGGGGCGTACCGGCCGGTACGTGCCCGTTCCGCGACCCGGAGGGGATACGCCATGGCCGACACCGTGCTCTACGAGGTGAGCGACGGACTCGCGACGATCACGCTGAACCGCCCGGAGGCGATGAACGCGCTGAACGTGGAGACCAAGGTCGCCCTGCGGGAGGCGGTCGAGTCGGCGGCGGGCGACGACGCCGTGCGGGCGGTGCTGCTGACCGCCGCCGGGGACCGGGCGTTCTGCGTCGGGCAGGACCTGAAGGAGCACATCGGGCTGCTGGTCCAGGACCGGGAGACCGGCTCGGGGCAGACCATGAGCACCGTACGGGACCACTACAACCCGATCGTGCGGGCACTGGCGGGGGCGGCGAAGCCGGTCGTCGCCGCCGTGAACGGCGTCGCGGCCGGGGCGGGCTTCGGCTTCGCGCTCGCCGCGGACTACCGGATCGTGGCGGACACCGCGGCGTTCAACACCTCGTTCGCCGGTGTGGCGCTGACCGCCGACTCGGGGATCTCCTGGACGCTGCCGCGGGTGATCGGCCCGGGCCGCGCCACCGACCTGCTGCTCTTCCCGCGGAGCATCAGCGCGCAGGAGGCGTACGAGCTGGGCATCGCCAACCGGCTGGTGCCGGCCGGTGAGCTGCGCGCGGAGGCCGAGAAGCTGGCGCGGGCGCTGGCCGGGGGGCCGACGGTGGCGTACGCGGCCCTGAAGGAGTCGGTGGCCTTCGGGCTGACGCACTCCCTGGAGGAGGCACTGGAGAAGGAGGACGAGCTCCAGACCCGGGCCGGCTCCTCCGAGGACCACGCGATCGCGGTGCAGGCCTTCGTCAACAAGGAGAAGCCGAAGTACCTGGGCCGGTGAGCCCGGGGGTTCGGCGCCGTCGGGGGCTGCGGGTCCCACATGGTGGACCGCGCCCCCGCGGCGGAGCCGCACATCGGCTCAGCCCCGCGCCCCTGACGGGGCGCTCCTCGCCATGCATGCCTCCAAGTGATCGTCCACGAGGCCGCACGCCTGCATCAAGGCGTACGCCGTCGTCGGCCCGACGAACCGCAGGCCCCGCTTCTTCAGGGCCTTGGACAGCGCGGTCGACTCGGAGGTGACGGGCGGGACGTCCGAGAGGGTCTTCGGGGCCGGGCGGCCGGCCGGGTCGGGAGCGTGGGACCAGATCAGTTCATCCAGTTCGCCCGGTGCCCATTCGGTCAGCGCACGCGCGTTGGCAAGGGTCGCGTCGATCTTGGCGCGGTTACGGATGATGCCCGCGTCGGCCAGGAGGCGCTCGCGGTCCTCGTCGGTGAAGGCGGCCACCGCAGCGATCTTGAAGTCGGCGAAGGCGGCGCGGAAGCCGGGGCGGCGGCGCAGGATGGTGATCCACGACAGACCGGACTGGAAGGCCTCCAGGCTGAGCCGCTCGAAGAGCGCGTCGTCGCCGTGGACGGGGCGGCCCCACTCCTCGTCGTGATAGGCGACGTACTCGGGGGCGGACAGGGCCCAGGGGCAGCGCAGTGCGCCGTCCGGGCCGGCCAGGGCGGCGCCGTCGCTCACGGCCGGTCCTCCCGCCGCGGCTTGTCCATGGACACGTGGTTCTCCCCGGCAGGGCGCACCGGCCCGTGGTCGGCGGCCGACCGGGCACCGGCCAGAGCGGACTCCAGGTCGGCGATGCGGGCGTCGCGCTCGGCGAGCTCGGCGCCCAGGCGGCTCAGGGCGTCGTCCACGTCGGCCATGCGGTAGCCGCGGGCGGCGAGCGGGAAGCGGAGTCCCTCGATGTCCGCGCGGTCGACCGGCCGGTCCGGGGGCAGCGGATCCCGCAGCCGCTCGGGTACCGCCTCGGGCAGCGGGGCGTTCTCGCCGCCGCCCACCACGGCGAGCGTCACCGCGGCGACCACGACGGCGAGCGCGACGACCAGGAACAGGAACATAACCATCGCGGGGCCCCCACGGCGGATGGATCGGACGCTGCGGACGTCCTCCGAGTCGGATGTGTCAGGCTCCGATCGTGCCATGCGAGCGCGCCGGTTAGGGTCGCAGGCGGCGGAAGACGGGGACGTACCAGGAAAGGTCACAGGGGATGCTCAGGCTGGGCAAGCGGGAATTCGGAACGCACGAGCCGGTGATCATGGCGATCGTGAACCGCACCCCGGACTCCTTCTACGACCAGGGCGCCACCTTCCGCGACGAGCCGGCCCTCGCGCGGGTGGAGCGGGCGGTGGCCGAGGGTGCCGCGATCATCGACATCGGCGGGGTCAAGGCCGGTCCGGGCGAGGAGGTCACGGCCGAGGAGGAGGCCCGGCGGACGGTCGGGTTCGTCGCGGAGGTGCGGCGGCGGTTCCCGGACGTGATCATCAGCGTGGACACCTGGCGGGCCGAGGTCGGCGCGGCCGTGTGCGAGGCCGGGGCCGATCTGCTGAACGACGCGTGGGGCGGGGCCGATCCGGGGCTGGCGGAGGTCGCGGCGCGGTACGGGGTGGGGCTGGTGTGCACGCACGCGGGCGGGGCGGAGCCGCGGACACGGCCGCACCGGATCGAGTACGACGACGTCATGGGGGACATCCTGGACGTGACGGTCGGACTGGCCGAGCGGGCGCTCGCGCTGGGGGTGCCGCGGGAGTCGATCATGATCGACCCGGGGCACGACTTCGGGAAGAGCACGCGGCACAGCCTGGAGGCGACGCGGCGGCTGGACGAGATGGTCGCCACGGGGTGGCCGGTGCTGGTGTCGCTGTCCAACAAGGACTTCGTCGGGGAGACGCTGGACCGGCCCGTGAAGGAGCGGGTCGTGGGGACGCTGGCGACGACGGCGGTGTCCGCCTGGCTGGGGGCGCAGGTGTACCGGGTGCACGAGGTCGCCGAGACACGGCAGGTGCTGGAGATGGTGGCGGCGATCGCGGGGCATCGGGCCCCCGCCGTCGCCCGGCGCGGGCTGGCCTAGCCCGAGTACCAGGGGGCTCAGCCCCCTGGTACTCCCGGAACCGGCGCCCACCCACCGCGCGGCGCGGTCGGGCAAGAAGCCCGGCTCGCCTTACCTCCCGGCCTCCTTCGACACCAGGGCCACCGCCTCGTCCACGTCGTCCGTCACGTGGAACAGCAGCAGGTCCTTCTCCGCCGCCTTGCCCTGGGCGATCACCGTGTGGCGGAGCCAGTCGACCAGGCCGCCCCAGTAGTCGGTGCCGAAGAGGACGATCGGGAACCGGGTGACCTTCTGGGTCTGGACCAGGGTGAGGGCCTCGAAGAGTTCGTCGAGGGTGCCGAGGCCGCCGGGCAGGACCACGAAGCCCTGGGCGTACTTGACGAACATCATCTTCCGGACGAAGAAGTAGCGGAAGTTGAGCCCGATGTCGACGTACGGGTTCAGGCCCTGCTCGAACGGCAGCTCGATGCCGAGACCGACCGAGATGCCCTTCGCCTCCAGGGCGCCCTTGTTGGCCGCCTCCATCGCGCCCGGGCCACCGCCCGTGATGACCGCGAAGCCCGCGTCGACCAGGCCCCGGCCCAGCCGGACGCCGGCCTCGTACTCGGGTGAGTCGGCGGGCGTCCGGGCCGATCCGAACACACTGATCGCGGGCGGCAGTTCGGCCAGCGTGCCGAAGCCCTCGATGAACTCCGACTGGATGCGCAGCACGCGCCAGGGGTCGGTGTGGACCCAGTCGGAGGGGGCCCGCTCGTCCAGCAGCCGCTGGTCGGTCGTACTGGCCTGGACCTGGTCCCGCCGCTGGAGGAGCGGGCCCAGGCGCTTTTCCTCCGGCGGCTGCTTCTTCCCCTCGGGGTTGCCGGTCGCCATGTGCGCTCCCTCCGTCGTGCCTGTCTTTCCACCTCAGCGTAGATCTACGCGGGTTACGAACGAGGGACGTGAGCATGTCCGCGATGCAGCGGCGTAAACCCGTGAGGTGTCGGGCGCGGGCTCAGGCGGTCAGCCAGTTCCGCAGGCGCTCCTCGCCCGCGAGGATCTTGGCGACCTCCACGCGCTCGTCCCGCTTGTGCGCCAAGTGGGGGTTGCCGGGGCCGTAGTTGACGGCGGGGACGCCGAGCGCGGAGAAGCGGGAGACGTCCGTCCAGCCGTACTTCGGCATCGGGGTGCCGCCGACCGCCTCGATGAACGCCTTCGCCGCCGGGTGGGACAGCCCGGGCATCGCCGCGCCGCTGTGGTCGACGACCTCGAACTGCGTGACCCCGCAGTCCGCGAAGACCTCACGGACGTGTGCGACGGCCTCCTCGGGCGTGCGGTCGGGCGCGTAGCGGAAGTTGACGGTGACGACGCACTCGTCGGGGATCACGTTGCCGGCCACTCCCCCGCTGATCCCCACGGCGTTGAGACCCTCGCGGTACTCCAGGCCGTCGATGACCGGCCGGCGGGGCTCGTAGGAGGCCAGGCGGGCCAGGATCGGGGCCGCGGCGTGGATCGCGTTGGAGCCCATCCAGCCGCGCGCCGAGTGGGCCCGCTCGCCCGTGGTCTTCAGCAGCACCCGCAGCGTGCCCTGGCAGCCGCCCTCGACCTGGCCGTCGGACGGCTCCAGGAGCACCGCGAAGTCTCCCTCCAGCCACTCGGGGTGCGCCTCGGAGACGTGCTTGAGGCCGTTCAGCTCCGCGGCGACCTCCTCGTTGTCGTAGAAGACGAAGGTCAGGTCGCGATTGGGGGCGGGGACCGTGGCCGCGATGCGCAGCTGGACGGCGACGCCGGACTTCATGTCACAGGTGCCGCAGCCCCACAGGACGCCGTCCTCGTCGAGCCGGGAGGGGACGTTGTCCGCGATCGGGACCGTGTCGATGTGGCCGGCCAGGATCACCCGCTCCGAGCGGCCGAGGTTCGTGCGGGCCACGACGTTGTTGCCGTACCGCTCGACCGTCAGGTGGGGCAGCGCGCGCAGCGCGGTCTCGATCGCGTCGGCGAGGGGCTCCTCGGTGCCGCTCTCGGAGCGGAAGTCGACGAGCCGGGCGGTGAGCTCCGCGGCGTCCAGCGTGAGGTCAAGCGAGGTGTCGGCCATGGCGTCGACCCTAACGCGCCAGGCCCCGCCCCCACTCTTCCCACTCGGCCCATACCACTCCGTACTCTCCAGTACCTTGTACGGCGTGCCAGAGTCGTCCTCTCCCCAGCGTCGTGGCCGCCTCTTCCGATGCGGAGCCGCCCTCGTGGCCCTGCTCGCGGTCGCCGGTTACGTCGTCGTGCAGTACATCACCGGGGGCTCGGGCGGACCGGGCTGCAAGGTCGTCTCCGGCAAGGGCGACGGGGCGTCGTACGAGTTCACGCCCGAGCAGGCGGTGAACGCGGCGACGATCACAGCGGTCGGGACCGCACGCGGGCTGCCCGAGCGGGCCGTCACCATCGCGCTGGCGACCGCGCTGCAGGAGTCGGCCCTGCGCAACATCAGGCACGGCGACCGGGACTCCCTCGGCCTGTTCCAGCAGCGGCCCTCGCAGGGCTGGGGAACGCCGAAGGAGATCATGGACCCGACGTACTCGGCCGGTGAGTTCTACGACCATCTGGTCAAGGTGCCCGGCTACACCCGGCTGCCGCTCACCGTCGCCGCGCAGCGCGTGCAGCGCAGCGGCTTCCCGCAGGCCTACGCCAAGCACGAGCCGGACGCCGCGCTGCTGGCCGCGGCCCTGACCGGGCAGTCCGCGGCCACGCTGACCTGTGAGGGCCGCCCGGCCGCGACCCGGGCCTCGGGCCCGGGCGGGGTGCGTGCCGCGCTCGTGCGGGACTTCGGGCGCGATGTGCTGGAGCCGGCCGGAGCCGAGGTGGGCGGTGCGCCGACGGCGGCGCCCACACCGTCCCCGAGCGCCGCGGACGGGGCCGGTGGCCGGACCGTGACGCTGCCGGTGACCGCCGACCCCAGGGCGGCGGCCGGGCGGAGCCTGGACCAGCGCGGCTGGCAGTTGGCGCACTGGGCCGTGGCCAACGCCTCGGAGCTGCACATCGCGCGGGTCACCTACGCGGGGCGCGAGTGGATCGCCGGGAACACCGCCAGCCAGTGGCGGGATCCCGCGGCGAAGGGCACCGCGGGTGCGGAGCGGGGCGCGGCCGCCGTCCGCATCGTCACGATGGGCTAGATCGCGCAGGGGTGCGGGGGATCACCCACGGGGATTACCCGCGCGGCCCGGCGGCAACGGTGTGCGCAGGTTTTCGCACCCTCACCCGGGAGGCGGGGATCCCTTGGGAACACAGGGCGGGAAGGATTCGGCGGGGTTTCGGCGAACGCCTCTTTGACCGGATTCATCCGCAGCCGATTATGCGACGCATTGCCAACTCTTTACGTTGCGGCGCCGCAACCTTCGCGGGCTTCGAGCGGTAGTCACTGCGTCCGGGCCGGGGAGATCGACAGCCGGTCGATCAACTGTCGGACCCCGGCCGGATTTTTCACAAGCTCACCGTTTCCTCCGTCGAAGGAGCACCATGTCCCTCCCCCTGACCCGCCGTATCGCCCGTGCCGCGCTGATCGTCGCTGCGGGAGCGGCTGCCGGGGTCGGTGCGGCCGGCTCCGCCAGCGCGGCCCCCGAGCTGCCCGCCACCCCGAACCTCGGTGGCCTGACCGCCCTGGACGGGGCGAACGTCGGCAACACCGTCGACGGCACGGCGCAGAAGGTCACCGGGTCCGCTGGTGAGACCGGCGGCAAGACCGTCAAGAACGCGGTGTCCTCCGCGGGCAAGACCGGCGGCAAGGAGGTCAAGAAGACCACGCCCGTCGCACAGAAGACGGCCGGTGACGCGGCCGGCTCCGCCGGTCAGCTCGTCGGTGACGCGGCCGGTTCGGCCCAGGGCGGTCTGCCGACGGACTCCCTGGCCAAGGGCGGCGTGCCGTCCGCGGACACGCTGCCGGTGCAGAGCCTGCCGGTCGGCTGATCCGCCCGCACCAGGACACCGATGGGGTCCAGGGAGCTTCCCTGGACCCCATCGGCATGCCCGGCGGCGCTCACAGACGCCGGACGGCCGCGGCCACCCTCTCGTCCGTCGCCGTCAGCGCCACCCGGACGAACTCCGCGCCCGCCGGGCCGTAGAAGTCGCCGGGGGCCACGAGGATGCCGCGCTTGGCGAGGTGGCCCACCGTGTCCCAGCAGGACTCGCCCCTGGTGGCCCACAGGTAGAGACTGGCCTCGCTGTGCTCGATACGGAAGCCGTGGGTGACCAGGGCCTCGCGCAGCAGCTCACGGCGGGAGGCGTAGCGCTCCCGCTGGACGCGGACGTGGTCGTCGTCGCCGAGGGCCGCGATCACCGCCGCCTGCGTCGGGGCCGAGGTCATCATGCCGCCGTGCTTACGGATCTCCAGCAGCGGGCCGAGGACCGCCGGGTCACCGGCCAGGAAGGCGGCGCGGTAGCCCGCGAGGTTCGAGCGCTTGGAGAGGGAGTGGACGGAGACGATGCCGTCGTACGAGCCGCCGTTGACGTCCGGGTGCAGCACCGAGACCGGCTCGGCCTCCCAGCCCAGTTCCAGGTAGCACTCGTCGGAGACGAGCAGGACGCCGTGCGAGCGGGCCCAGGCGACGATCCGGGTCAGCTCCTCCTTGGAGAGGACCTTGCCGGTGGGGTTCGACGGGGAGTTCAGCCAGAGCAGCTTCAGGCCCTCGGGGTCCAGCTCCGTCGGGTCGTCGTAGGCCTCGTACGCGGCACGGGCCAGTCGTGCGCCGACCTCGTACGTCGGGTAGGCCAGGCGCGGGTAGGCCACCCGGTCGCCGGGGCCGAGGCCCAGCTGGGTCGGGAGCCAGGCGACGAGCTCCTTGGAGCCGACGATCGGCAGCACGTGGTGGTGCGTGACGTCCCGGGCGCCGAGGCGGCGCTCCACCCAGCCGGTGATCGCGTCGCGCAGCTCGGGCGTGCCCCAGACGGTCGGATAGCCCGGCGAGTCGGCGGCGGCCACCAGCGCTTTCTGGATCAGCTCGGGCACCGGGTCGACCGGGGTGCCGACGGACAGGTCGACGATGCCGTCCGGGTGGGCGGCGGCCGTGGCCTTGTACGGGGTCAGCTTGTCCCAGGGGAAGGTGGGCAAGCGGTCGGAGACTGCGGACACGGGTTCTGGCTCACTTTCTGGCACGTACGAGCCGGTCACGGCAAACGCCTCGGCCCCGTACGGCGATCAGCGGGTGATCGGGCCGTACGGGACCGAGGCGGCACGGAGTGCGGGCCGCTCTTACTGGTTCTGCGGCGGCAGCGCGGCGACGAAGGGGTGGTCGCGCTCGATCAGCCCCAGCTTGCTGGCGCCGCCCGGCGAGCCGAGCTCGTCGAAGAACTCGACGTTCGCCTTGTAGTAGTCCTTCCACTCCTCGGGAGTGTCGTCCTCGTAGAAGATCGCCTCGACCGGGCAGACCGGCTCACAGGCACCACAGTCGACGCATTCGTCCGGGTGGATGTACAAGGACCGCTGGCCCTCGTAGATGCAGTCGACCGGGCACTCCTCGATGCACGCCTTGTCCTTGACGTCGACACAAGGCTGCGCGATGACGTAGGTCACGCTGTCGTTCCTCCTCGATAGGGCGCTGGCGGGCCTCCTCAGGCTCCGCCGCCTGGCGCGCGGGAGCGCGGCGTCGTCGATGCCCGCCCCTAGTATCTCCGTTCCTGGGCATGATCCGAACAGGAGGGGTGAACTGACCTGTGGAAATCTCTGCCGCCGGGCGACTCGAGGTCCGTATCACCACTGCTGACGTGGGCAAACGGGTCTCCGTGCGGAGCTTGATCGAACATGAGGCTCCGGGTGAGAAGTTCACCGACACGGTCGGTGTTCTCACATCATGGGACAACGGTGTGCTGCTCATCACACGCAAGAACGGCGAGAGCGTCCGAATCGCGGAATCCGCGCTGGTCGCGGGCAAGACCGTGCCGTCCGCACCGGCGCGTCGCCGCGGTCCGGCCGCCTCGTACGAGGAGCTGGCCCGGGTCGCCGCGCGGGCCTGGCGACCCGTGGAGAGCGAACGGCTCGGCGAGTGGGAACTGCGGGCCGCGTCGGGATTCACCCGGCGGGCCAACTCGGTGCTGCCGCTGGGCGCGCCGGGCGTGCCGCTCGACGAGGCACTCGCGGCCGTACGGCGCTGGTACGGCGAGCGTGGGCTGCCCGCCCACGTCCAGACCGCGACCGGTGCCGAGGGCACGCAGGAGCTGCTCTGCGCGGAGCTGGAGCGGCGGGGCTGGGTGCGGGAGGTGACCGCCGAGCTGTGGATCGGGCCGCTGGCGCCGATCGCCGACGCGGGCGACCCGGACGAGGTCGCACTGTCCCGGGAGGCCGGTGCGGGGTGGCTGGCCCGGTACCAGCGCAAGGGCGTCAGCGAGGTGGCGCTGCGGGTGCTCGCGAGCGGGCCGTCGGTGTGGTTCGCGACCGTGCCCGGGGCGGCCGACGGGGCGCCCCCGGCCGCCATCGGGCGGTGCGTCGTGGACGGGCGGTGGGCCGGGTTCGCCGCCGTCGAGGTCGATCCGGCGCTGCGCCGGCAGGGTCTCGCGACGGCCGTGATGGCCGCGCTGGCCCGCAGGGCGCTCGACGAGGGCGCGTCGGCCGCGTGGCTCCAGGTGGAGGCGGACAACGCGGCAGCGCGGGCGCTGTACGCCGGCATGGGCTTCGCCGCGCACCACGCCTACCACCACTACCGGGCGCCGGATGCCGGCGACACCGGAAACGGCCGGTAACCGATCGTCGTGAGAGGGCACGAGCCAGTCATGCGTCCCCCGTACCCCCCGTCCCCGGAACGCTCCGCCGAGCTGCGGAGGCGGTTCGCCGAGGAGGCCCGCTCCGAACGGCCCGATCTGTCGACGCTGTGCCTGCTGGTGGGGGCGGAGGCGGACCGGGAACTGGACGAGGCGGGCCTGGACGCCGCGCAGGTCGAGCTGGACCGGCTGGCCGGGCTGCTGCCGTACCGGCCCGCCGGGCCGCGGGCGTGGGCGGTCGCCCTGCGGGAGCTGCTCGGTGAGCGGATGGGGTTCCACGGCACCCCGGGCGACTACCAGCGTCTGGAGTCGTCGCTGCTGCACGCGGTGCTGGGGCGGCGCAGGGGGCTGCCGATCCTGCTGTCCGTGGTGTGGATGGAGGTGGCCAGGCGGGCGGGGGCACCGGTGTACGGGGTGGCCCTGCCGGGGCACTTCGTGGTCGGGTTCGGGCCCGAGGAGGGGCAGGTGCTGGCGGATCCGTTCGACGGGGGGAGGGTGCTGACGGGGGCGGACGCGGAGCTGCTCGTCGTGGGGGCGACCGGGGCGCGACCGGATCCGGCGATGCTGCGGCCGGCCGATCCGCTGGACGTGGTGCTGCGGATCCTGAACAACGTGCGGGCGTGGGCGGCGGCCCGGCCCGAGCGGTCGGACGTGGCGTTGTGGGCGGTGGAGTTGTCGTTGCTGCTGCCGTCGCATCCGGCGCGGTTGCGGTACGAGCGGGCGCGGTTGCTGGTGCAGCGGGGGGAGTTTCTCCATGGGGCCTTGGAGTTGGAGGCCTATGCGGAGGTTGTCTCGGCGGTGGACGAGGGGGCCGCGGAGCAGGTACGGGGGGAGGCCCTGGCGGCCAGGGCGATGTTGAACTGACCTCTCGCCGTACGGCTTCGCGTGGTCTTGCGGGTGCCGGTGTGCGGGGGCCGTTCGCGCTCACGCGGCGGAGCCGCGTAGCGACACAGCCCCGCGCCCCTGACGGGGCGCTCTTGCAACCAGCCCTTCTCCCGTGCCACCCGGACCGCCTCCGCCCGGTTTCTCACCGCCAGTTTCTGGATGGCTGTGCTGAGGTAGTTGCGGACCGTGCCCTGGGAGAGGTGCAGGGCCGCTGCCAGTTCCGCGTTCGTGGAGCCGTCGGAAGCCGCCCGGAGGACCTCTCGCTCGCGGTCCGTCAGCGGGTTGGCGCCCTCCGCCAGGGCCGCTGCCGCGAGGGTGGGGTCGATGACGCGTTCGCCGGTGAGGACCTTGCGGATCGCCTCCGCGAGCTGGGCCGCGGGGGCGTCCTTGACCAGGAAGGCGTCGGCGCCGGACTCCATCGCGCTGCGCAGGTAGCCGGGGCGGCCGAAGGTGGTGAGGATGACCAGCTTCACGGCCGGGAGTTCGGCGTGCAGGCGGGCCGCGGCCTCTATGCCCGTCGCGCCGGGCATCTCGATGTCCGTACCGCCCGAGCCGTCGTCCTCGACGGTGAGTTCCAGCACCGGCCCGTCGAGCGTCTGACGGCGCACCAGCTCGACTGTGCAGCGGCGGGCGCCGCTGTGCCGTACGACGTTGGTGACGGCCTCGCGCAGCGCCCACGCCAGGGCGGACTCGCTCTCCTCGGGCACACCGTCGAGGCCCGGCTCGGCGGGCAGTTCGGCGGTGACGCCGGCCGCGGTCAGGGCGACCCGGGCACCGGCGCACTCGGCGTTCAGGCGGGGACGGCGGTAGCCGGTGACGGCCTCCCGTACGTCGACGAGGGCCTGGCGGCTGACCCGCTCGATGTCGGTGACCTGCTGGGCCGCCTTGTCGGGGCGGTCGGGCAGCATCCGCCCGGCCAGCTCGCTCCTCAGCGTGATCAGGGACAGCGAGTGGCCGAGCAGGTCGTGCAGGTCCCTGGCCAGGCGCAGGCGCTCCTCGTTGGCGGCGAGCTGGGCGGCTTCGGGGGTGCGGGCGGCGGCAGTGCCTGGTGTCCGGACTGCCGCATGACAGGTGTCATGCCGGTGAGATGACGACGAGAGCCCCCGTCCGCACCGGGCGGGGGCTCTCGTACGGCGGCCGGCCGGAGGTCAGTTCGGCTTGGTGTCGATGACTCCGACGCGCTCCGCGGGCGTCTTGCCCCGCAGGGCCTTGCGCAGTGCCGTGACGACGTCCTGCGGCGTGACGTCGCGCTTGCCGCTCGCGCCCTCGATCTGCACGCCGTCGAAGGTCGTGCCGTACGCCTCCTGGAGCGCCTTGAGGTTGTACGTGTCCACGAGCTTGCCGTCGACGGCCTTGAAGCTGAGGATCTTCGGCAGCGACAGCGCGCCGAACGGGATGCTGTGCGCCGCGTCGGTCTGCACGATGGCCTTGGCCGACATCGCCGGCTGCGCGAAGTCCTTCAGCACCCGGTCGACCTCGGCGTTCGAGACGGTCGGCTGCCGGGTGGTGGTCGGCAGGTTCACCACACCGGACGCGCCGGTCTCCACCTGGGTGCGGTACGCCTCCTCCACGACCGGCGTCGACTTGGCGAGGTCGACGCCCTTGCCGGTCTTGCCGTACACGGGGACGGCCTTGCCGCCCTTGAACTCGATCGTTCCGTCGGTCGACGCGCCGGAGCCGCCCGCCGCCTCCTCCAGCGAGGCGTGCAGCTTCTCCTCGTCGACGGGCATGACCGGCGTGACGACACGGTGGTCGCCGAAGAGCGAGCCGATCACGGAGACCGGGTTGTAGTCGCTCTTCGCCGCCGCGTCGGCCGTGGCGTCCATGTCGAACTGCAGGCCCGCCTTGTCCGGGTCGAGGGCGACGGTCTTGCCGCCCACCGACAGCTTCATCGGCGTACCGACGCGGTCGTCGAAGGCCTCGTCGAGCTTCCTGACGGCGCCGTCGCGGGTCGTGCCGCCGATGTCGACGCCGAGCACGGTGGTGCCCTTGGGCACGTCGGTGCGGTTCATCAGCAGACCGGCGCCGTAGACGCCGCCGGCGGCCACGACCACGCCGACCGCGAGCAGCACGAGCTTGTTGCGGCCCTTCTTCTTCGGCGCCTTGGAGGAGCTCGCCGGGGGCGGGGAGACCGGCTCGGGCAGCTTCGGGGCGGCGTGGGGCACGGGGCCGTCGGCGGGTGCGCCCGAGCCGAACGGCGAGGCAGCGCCGGGCGTCACGACGGGCATGCCGCTGGTGACGGTGTGGCCGGAGACGTTGTCGTGCCGGGGGCCGTGGCCCTGGCCGTCCGGCGGTTCGGGGGCCGGCTTCTGCGGGGTGAGGACGGCGGTGTCGTCGCTCATGCCACCGCCGGGGCCCGCGGCCGCGGCGCCGGGGGCGGCCGGGGCGCCCGGACCCGCCGGGCCACCGCCTATGGCTCCGGGACCGCCTGGAGCGCCGCGTCCTCCCGGCCTGCCCGGGGCGTTGAAGGCACTGGGGGCACCGGGGCCGCTCGGGGTGCCGGTGCGGCCGGGCTCGTTGAAGGCCTCGGGAGCGCCGGGCCTGCCCTGCTCACCGAAGCCGCCAGGGCCGCCGGGTGCACCGGGAGCGTTGAAGCCGCCGGGGCCGCCGGGCGTGCTGAAGGAGTCCCTCGCCCCGGGGCCGCCCTGCTCGCCGGAGCCGCCCGGGCCGCCGGGCGGCGGCACCATCGGGCCGTCGCCGGTGACCGGTCCGCCGGTCGGGCCGGCCGGGCGCCGGGATCCGGGGCCGCCGGACGTGCCGTTCGCGCCGAAGCCGTCGGACGTGCCCGGGCCGCCGGCCGGACCGCCGTAACCGCCCTGGCCGTTCTGACCGTCCTGCCTGTTCTGTCCGTCGCGGCCGTTCTCGGAGAAGTACGGCAGGTCGTCGCGGCGCGGTTCGGCGCCGCCCGGGGCGGGGCGGGAGCCGCTGCCCAGCGGGCCCGCCGCCAGGGCCTCGGTGACGTCGAAGGAGCCGGTACCGCCGCCGTGCCCGGGCGCGACGGGGCCGCCGGTGGCGCCGCCCGGAAGCCCGGCGCCGTTCGTGCCGCCGGACCGGGAACCGCCCGGTGCGCCCATGGAGCCGACCACGCCGCCGGGCCTGCCGGTGCCCGGCCGCGCCCCACCGGACGCACCGGCGCCGGAGCCGGGCGCCGCCGTACCGGGAGCACCCGCCGCCGGACGCGAACCGCCCGGCATTCCGGCACCGTTGGTGGAGCCGCTGCCCGGACCGCCCTTGCCGCCGCCCGACTTGCGGGGTGCGAACCAGTCGCTGGCCGGCTTGTCGTCGCCCTGCTGCGGGGGTTCGGCGGCCGGCTCGGCCGGTGCCGGGGACGGGGCGGTGCCCGGGGCCGTCGACGTCTCACCGCGCGTGTCGGTGTCGGCCGTGCCCTCCGTCTCCGCGACGGGCTTGCGCACCACCACGGGCGGAATGGGCCGCGACCCGGGGATGTTGATCCGGATCCGGGTCGTCAGCGTGGTCTCGGTCTTGCGTTCCTCCGGCCGGGTGGCGGAACGGCCCGCGTCCGTACCGGCGTCGGAGACCGTCGGGGTCCCGTACGGCGGCGTACCCGACGGGTAGGCGGCTCCGCCGCGCCCGTTGGGCCCGGAGGACGGAGTGTCAGTTTCACGACTCAAGGCAGGTTCTCCCGGTTGGCTCCGCCGCCCGACACAACCTCACGCGGGCAGCTCGGCGGCGCGCACCACCATACTGGCCACTTCTCACCCTTATCTCGTGACCGCCTTGGAAACCCACACCGGACCCCCACGGCCACGTCTGGCGAAGTGGTACGTCACTTGGCAAGTCGGGCGGGACCGCCGTCCGGTTGCCGCCCCGGGGCGAGGGTGGCGCAGATCACAGCCACGGCGATGCCCCCGAGCAGGAAGAGATAGGAGCCGTTCCCCGCGGCGAAGAGGAAGTCGCCCTCGGGGCGGCTGGCGGTGAGCAGGACGACGGCGAGCATCCAGCCGGCGGCGGCCGCGACGCCCCCGGCCCGGCCGCGGAGCACGAGTGAGCCGCCCAGGACGGCCCCGGCCTCTCCGGCCAGGGCGAGCAGGAGCCCGCCCGGGAACCACCCGGGCTGCACCAGGGCCCCGGCGACGCCCATCACCGCGCCGAGCACGAAGAACCCGAGACAGGCGCCGACCCGTCCGGCCGTGGGCGGCCGCATCGGCTGGGCCAGCATCGGCGTCCGGTCGTTCATGAGGTCTCCCCGACACCTGCGAAGAGGTCCGTCTCCCGCTCCCCGGCGCCCGCCTCGCCGCGCACCAGCTCGTAGTACTCGGTGGTGAGGATCGGCTGGGCGAGTTCGTTGGACAGCACGAAGTACGGCCCGTCCACGGTGATCTGGGTGGCGTGGGCGCGCATCGCGGCGGCTTTGGCGGCGGCGTGGGCGGTGCCGTCGATCACGGTGGTGACGCGCTCCTCGGGCACGACACCCGGGACGTCGTCGATGTCGGCGACCTTGGTGAAGGACGTGCCGGACAGATCCTCCCGGAGCCGGGCGAAGGACTCCTCCAGAACCGGCCGGGGGACCCGGTTCCAGTACACCTTGGGGACCGGCAGGCCGGCGTCCGCGGACAGCTGCACGGCGCGCATGGCGACGCGGTGGGCCTGGATGTGGTCCGGGTGGCCGTAGCCGCCGTTCTCGTCGTAGGTGACGAGGACCTGGGGCCGCACCTCGCGGATCACCTCGACGAGGTGCGCGGCGGCCGCGTCGACGTCGGCCTGCCAGAAGCAGCCGGGGTCGTCGTTGTCGGGCAGGCCCATCATCCCGGAGTCGCTGTAGCGTCCGGCGCCGCCGAGGAGGCGGAAGTCCCGGACGCCGAGCTCGGCCAGGGCCGCGGTGAGCTCGCGGCGGCGGTGCTGGCCCAGGGCGGCGCCCGTCAGGTGAGCCAGCTCGGGCGGGATGACCTCGCCGCGCTCACCCAGGGTGCAGGTGACCAGCGTGACGTGGGCACCTTCGGCCGCGTACCTGGCCATGGTCGCGCCGTTGATGATCGACTCGTCGTCCGGGTGCGCGTGCACCAGCAGCAGACGCCGGGAGGGCAGTTCCGTCATGGGGCCAGCCTACGAGGCGCCGTGGGACTGTCCGTCGCGCCCTGGTCTGTCACCCCTCGTCGTCGAGCACGTGGGCGATGGCCAGGGCGATCCGCTCGATCCAGTCGATGGCGTCCGTGACCTCGGCCTCGTCGATCGGACGGCGCTGCTTGAGGTCGCCGTCGATCAGGTCTGCGTCGTGTGCGATCTTGTTACGGCGCTGGGTGATCTCCAGGTACCGACCGCGCAGCTTCTTCTCGTTGAACGTGGTCCGCCCCTGGAAGAAGTGCTGGTTGATGCATCCCGCCGCCTCGTACCAGACTTTCTTCTCGGTCACGAGCCTGAGCACTTCCGAGATCTTTCCGGGGTGCTGGAGCGCCTGCACAGCGAGCTTCTCACGCAAGTGCTCCACGACGGCCTCGGAGAGCGTGACCTCACCTCGTCGCACAGCCTCGACCCGGTACAGCGGCAGTTCGTACCTCCGCAGCTGGGGCGGCATCTCGGGGCTGTCCTTGACCGTCAGCTCGGCCACCCGGCGCAGCACCTCCTCGTGCAGCCAGTGATCGATGGCGGCGACAGCCTGGACCCAGGCTGCCCGGTAGAAGTCGTCGATGCCGATCGTGGGCGACTGCAGAGGCGTGAGCATCCGCCCCGTCTCGACCATGCGCCGGGCGTACGACAGGTTCGTCATGAACGCCTCGAACTGACGCGTCTGTGGTCTGGAAACAGCCATGCGCAACCCCGTACTCGCTCTTCGCCACGATCCTTACGAGAACGATCGCGAAGTTGCCAGGGGGCCGGTCAAGCAGGAACGCGTCGTCCGGACGAAGGTGACCGAAACCGATTCTCCCGTTTCCGGATCGAGCCCCTCAGGTCCCGACCTCTTCCGCATCGTTGTCTCGGTAGCGCGGCAGGCCGCTTGTCGGAATGGTCCCTTCCCGGATGGTGACGTCTTCGCCGTAGAGGATTTCCTTGCGGGTGGCGTACAGACGCCCGCCCGGGGCCCGATGGATGTCGGTGAGGACGGCACCGGTACCGGTACTAGGGCCGAAGATCGCGTAGACAGGGATGCCGAGCAGCGGGTAGTCACGCACCTTGCCCACCCAGTCGTTGCGCGGGCTGGAGCGGGATACGACCTCGATGACGACGATGAGAGTACGGGCGTCGAAACATCCGGCGACATCCATGTCGTCTCCGGTGATCACCATGATGTCGGGACGGCGCATGACACCCTCGGGTGTGTTCTCCATGTCGGGCTCGCCCGTGTGGGCCGTTGGTGCACAGCAGGTCGTGAACAATCCCTTCCTTGGTGATCTTCAACTTGCCCGGAAGCGTGCCGTCTGTGGACTGAACGAAGTCACGCATGACCCGATACCGGTGGGAGGGCCCTGGCACGCGTCGGATGCGGTCGTCATGGCGCCCGCTCCCCGCCGTCCATGGCAGGGGCGGGGATAGTCACGTTCACACTGAAGCTCCTGTGGAGGTCGCTCGGCAGTCACGGCAGCGGGCTCCGGGGTCGGGTGAGCGGAAGCTGCGGTCGCAGCCGTCGCAGTTCCGCACCGGGTACACGGGCGGCTGCGGGATGGTCGGAACCCGGAACGGGGGCGGAGGCGGGAGCTGGGTGGCGAGGCGGTGGGCGAGGAGCGCGGCCGGGCGTCGTACGCCCTCCGGCGGCAGGTCGGCGCTCAGGGCGCGGCGTACGGCTGCGGGAGCGACGTCCCGCTCCAGCCACGCGGCCACGCCGGGGGCCAGGTGGGCGGTGTCGCACGTGGAGAGGAGCAGCCGGGGGTCGTGTCGGTGGAGGTCCGCGAGGAGGTCGGTGGCGGCTTGGAGGAGGGCGGGGGCGGAGTAGGCGGGGCTCGGTACTGCGGGGAGCGGCTTGCGGGGTGCTCGTCTCTCGTGCGCCGCCCGCGCGGGGTACGTCCTGTTTTCCTCACACTTCTCCCGCTGCTGCGGTGCCGCCGCGGCTCGGGCCTCCGGGTGATGGTCGTGAGTCTCGGGGCGGTGACGGGCCTCCGGCTGGTTGCACGAGATCGTGCGAGTCACGATGCGGCCGGTGGAGGTGCGAACGCGTTCGCGGCGCAGGTAGCCGTGGGCCTCCAGTTCGCGCAGGGCGGCGGCGATCCGGTTCGTACCCTCGGGGAAGCGGGCGGCGAGGGTCTTGATGTCTGCGGGGGCGCCCTTGGGCAGCGACTGGAGGTGCGTACCCAGCCCGATGGCGAGGAGTGAGAGCTCCCTGTGCTGGGCCAGGTGATTGCCGATCACCGTGAAGCGGGTGGTGTGGCGGGTGTTGTCGTGCTGGAGCCCGCCCGTGCGGTGGGCCGCGCCGGGCCGCCGGTTCGGGTGCTTTTGGGCCGCAACTCGGGCCTGGGCGCGCAGGGGCACGCTAGGGTTCTGGATACCCATCGGGAAGCTTCCTCTTCCTCGGTGGTCAGGCCCTCGCACTGGGATTGCAGTCCCGGCGGGGGCCGTCTCATGTCTGCGGTTGTGTTGCGCCGAGCGTAGGGCCGGCTAGGGGCCGGAAATCCAGTGGAGTTGGCGATGTTCACTCGCGCGGGTGAGCGGGGCGCCGCGGGCGGGAGGGGTGGGGTTTGGTGAGGTCATTTCGCCGCCGTGGTCCTTGGGTAAAGAGAGCGCCCCTTTCACCGAAGCACGAGTTCTCGGGTTCCGGTGGTACCCCGACTTCGCCGCTCGGAGAGGATGTCTGCCATGCCGAAGACCACACAACTGCGCACGTACACGGTCCGGGACGGTCTGCTCGACGAGTGGGTGCAGCGGTGGCGGGAAGAAATCGTCCCGCTGCGGCTGGAGTTGGGATTCACGATCGGAGGGGCCTGGGTGGACCGTGAGCGCAATCAGTTCCTCTGGCTGATCGCCTACGAGGGCCCGGAGACCTTCGCCGAACGCAACGCGCTGTACTGGTCGTCGCCCAAGCGCGAAGCGATGGGCCTGAACCCGGACGACTACCTCGTCCGCACCGAAGAGCGCACGGTCGAGTCGGCCTACTGATCACTACGTCACAGGGGATCGAGCGGCAGCAGATGCTGCCGCCGTTCCTCGTGGGTGAGGGTGCGGAAAACCCTCCCCCGGGCCGCGGCCTCCAGCCGGTCGTAGTCGGGCTCGGCGTTCCATACCCGCGCCGTCCCGTCGGCCGATCCCGTGAGCAGCCGCGTGCCGTCCGGGGACCAGGCCACGGAGAGCACCTTGTCCTGGTGCACACCGACAACGGCGACCTCTTCCAGGGTCGCGGCAGACCAAACGCGTACGGTGCGGTCGTCGCCGCCCGTGGCGATGTGCCGTCCATCGGGGGACCAGGCGACTGCGCGAAGCCGCCCTTCGTGTCCCTTGAGCACGTCGATCCGTCGCCCGGTGACAACGTCCCACAAAGCGGCGGTCCAGTCGCCGGAAGCGGTGGCGATTCTCGTCTCGTCCGGGGACCAGGCCGCGTCCTCCACGTAGTTCTCGTGGCCGCGCAGCACTGTGAACTGCCGCCCTTCCACGATGTCCCACAGTCGGCACGTGCGGTCGTCGGAGCAACTGGCGAGCAGCCGACCGCTGGGCGACCAGGCCACGCGCCCCACCCAGTCCTGGTGTTCCGTCAGTTTCAGCAGCTCGGTCCCGTCCGGCCCGGACAGGACGCGCACGGCACCGTCATGCCCCCCGGTGGCGATCCGGCTGCCGTTCGGAGACCACGCGCACCCCTCGACGACCTCGCCGTTCCGCTCGAACAGTGTGCTGCCGCGCCCGTCGACGACCCGAAACAGTCCGTCGTTCGTACAGAACGCGAGCCGTTCCCCCTGGGGAGCCCAGGCAACAGACCAGACCCGGTCCTCCCACTCGATCACCGGTCCGGCCGGAGCTCCGGTGACCGCGTCCCAGACCCGTACGGTGCCGTCGTCCGAGGCCGTGGCGAAACGGTCGCCGTCACTGGACCACGCGGCCTGATTCACGGGGCCTCGGTGTCCGTCGGCCAGTACGGCCTCGGCGCCGCGCGGGCGCAGGTCCCACACCATGCCGGTGCCATCGGTGGAACTGGTGGCGAGCATGGTCCCGCAGGGCGACCAGGTCACGCCCCACACAGTGTCCGTGTGGCCCCGCAGCACGGCCAGGACCTTGGCGTCCTCGGTGTCGACGATGCGCACGGTGTGGTCCGAGGATGCGCTGGCCAGCATCCGCCCGTCCGGCGACCAGGCCGGATTCCACACGTAGTCGGTGTGTCCTCGCAGCAACAGACGCAGGTCGCCGGTCCTGGCGTTCCAGATACGGGCGGTGTGGTCCCCGGAGCCGGTGGCGATGAGCCGCCCGTCGGGTGACCAGGCGATGCCCTCGACGAAGTCCGAGTGCCCGTTGAGCGTGAGGGCCGCGGTCCCGGTCGTCAGGTCCCACACGATCGCGGTCTGATCGTGGGAGGCCGAGGCGAGCCGATCGCCGTCCGGCGCCCAGGCCACACCCCACACGTCGTCGCTGTGCCCGTGCAGTTCGTGCACGACCCGGCCGCTGTCGGCCTCCCAGACTCGGACGACCCGGTCCTTGGAGCTCGCCGCGACGTGCCGGCCATCCGGTGACCATGCGACCTGCCTGCTGAGGTCCCCCGCTCCGGTGAGCAACCGGACCGGCTCCCCCGAGGTGGCGTCCCAGATCCGTACCACTCGGTCACGGCCGGCGGTTGCCACCCTGGCCGAGTCCGGCGACCAGGCGACGGACTCGACCATGACGCCGTCGCACGGCAGCACCAGCAGCGTGCGTCCGGACGGCGCCTCGTAGACACGGGCCGTGCCGTCCCTGGACGCCGTGGCCAGCATGCGGCCGTCGGGGGACCAGGCGATGTGCCGGACTGTGTCAGTGTGCCCGCCGAGCCGGGCACGGGCGTGGCTCGCCGCCAGTGCCGCCATCAGGCCACGTCTGGCAGAGGGGGTGGGTGTGCACTCCCCGAGCGCGGCGAGCGACAGCAGCAGCGACCGCTCCGGTTCGCCCTCCGCACTCAGGAGGACCTGTCGGCCGATGCTGTCGGAAACCCTGCTGAGGAAGGTCAGGTCGCGGCGCTGAGAGGACTCGACGAGCGCACGTGCCGGTGGGGACGCCTGCCCGGTTTCCTCCAAGCCCTCCAGCCAGCGGCGGGCCGCGCTGAGGCGCTCCCCGGTGAGCAGGTAGTCGTCGCTGCGCCCGGCCCGCTCCCAGTCGGCGGCCCACCGTTCCAGTTCGGCGCGCTCGCGAAGCCGTTCGGCACGCGCCTCGACCTCCTGGCGCAAGGGGGCCCACTGGCGGAACAGCGCCTCGTGCGTCACCTGCGCGTAGGGCTCGCTGTTGGTCGTGGCGCCACCGGTGGCGTCGGTGCGCAGCAACCGTGCCTCGACGAAGGCTTCGACGATATGGCGTTCCTGTCCGTCGAGTTCGGACAGCGGTACACGGCGGCGGGCCACCTCCTGCCCCTCGACGGTGACGAAGCGGAGCAGGACTCGGAGAACAGCGTCGATGCCCACGCCCGCGCCGAGCCCGGTCACGGTGTTGTCCGCCTGGCGCGCCAGGGCGCCGGGTACTCCGCCGAGCCGCCGGTACAGTTCCTCGGTCACCGTCCCGCCGGGGCCGGAGGCGAAGTACAGCTCTTGGAGGAGATAGGCGAGCAGCGGTAGTGCGTCGTCCGCGCCGGTCTCGCTCACGATGGAGTCGACGACTCCGGCCTCGAAACCGAGCCCGACGAGGGCCCCGGGCCGCTCCACGACCTCGGCGAGCTGTGCTCTGCCCAAGGTACCGATGACGACGGGGTGCTGGAGGAGCTCCGCGTGTGGGGTGCCGAGGATCCTGCCGAGCAGATCCACCCGGAGAGTCGCCAGCACGCGGACCGCCGGATCCTGTTCCACACAGGCACGCAGCGCTTCGAGGAACTGGACGCGTTCCCGCTCCCCCGCCAGGGTGACGACCTCTTCGAACTGGTCGACCACGAGCAGTATCCGCCGGAACCGGCCGCCCCGCAGCCGCGACAGCTCGGCTCGGAGCGCGCCAGGTCCCTGGCGCAGTCTGCGCAGTACGGCACTTGCCGGTTCCTGCCCGCCTGCGACCGCCGCCAGCGCAGTCGCGAGGGCACCGAGCGGGCTGGGTCCGGGAGCGAAGGCCGGTACGACGGTCCAGCGGCGTTCCCGGAGCCGAGGCATCACTCCCGCCCTGACCAGCGAGGACTTACCGCTACCGGACGCCCCGGCCAGCACCAGGAACCGATCGGCGGGATGGGTCGCCGTGGCGTGCAGCCTGCGCGTCAGTTCGGCAGCCTGGGCCTCCCTGCCGAAGTAGACGGGCGCCTCGTCCTCGTCGAAGGCGTCGAGGCCGGGGTACGGGACCCTCTCACGCGGCCATTCGACCTGAGGCGGCGCGGGGTTCTCCAGCCGGTAGACGACGACCTGCCCGACCACCAGCGCCACGATCAGCACGCCGATGGCCGGAACGGAGAACCGTTGAATGGCCTCCAGCGCCCAGGGGACGTCGTCGGTACTGGTCGCGTAGTTGGTGGCGATCCCGAGCAAACAGGCGACCAGGGCCAGCATGATCTGAAGGACGACCTGCATACGGTTCCTCATCGGGCACCGCTCACGATCGCGCCGCTGCCCGCCAGCACCGATCAGCCTCCGTTCCCCACCGGCCTCGAAGCGCCGGCACCGTGTCATGTGCCCTGGAGGCCCCATATATCGGTCAGGCGGGGGCGCTCATGACCATCTTCTGGGGCTTCTCAGGCGCGTTCAACGGTGCGTATGCGTTTCGGCCATGCAGGGTTACGGCTCTTCGGCCCGGCAGCGTTCGGCCGGTGGGCCGACTCGGCACTCTGCCCACACCGTCTTTCGCGGGTACGGCCCGAGGGCGGTGCCCCAGCGGTCGGCGAGGGCGTCGACGAGGACGAGACCTCGGCCGGATTCGGCATGAGGGAGCGGGTGGTGCAGTTGCGGGAGGTGGTCGCCCCGGGTGTCGGTGACCTCGATGCGCAAGGTGGCGCCGACGACGTAGAGGGTGACCTGGAAGTCCCGGCCGGGGACCCGGCTGTGTGTGGCGGCGTTGGCCGCGAGTTCGGCCACGAGGTGCGCCGCCGGGTCCAGGGGCAGGCCCCAGGAACGGAGCTGTTCGGTGGCGAGCAGCCGGGCGAGGCGGGCTCCGCGGGGCGTGGGTGACAGCTGAACGCTGAAGTTGCGGATCGGAGGGCGGAGTTGCACCTCAGGGGTGGCGGTTTCTTGATTCACGTCACTCAGCGTCGCGGAGTGCTCTTACCGTGAACAGTGACGAAGCGGTTGCGTACGGTGACTGTCCGGTCTTGTCCGGTGGTGTCCTGGCTTGTCGAGACGGGCCGTACGGCGACGAGGGGCGGTTCGGCAGGGCCGCACGACGGGAGGGCACGGAATGTCGGTGAACGGCGAGGTAGCACGGCTCAAGACCGAGGCTGACGAACCGGGCTGGGAGGTGGACCCGGATGACGACTGGGGACTGGCGGTCATCGCCACCGTGGGGCGGCAGCTGAAGCTGCGGCGGGAGGCCGCGGGGATGCGGGCCGCCGAGTTCGGGGAGGCAGTGGGGTACGGCGAGGACATGGTGTACAAGATCGAAGCCGGGAAGCGGATCCCACGGCCCGAGTATCTGGACATGGCGGACGAGGTGCTGGGGGCTGGTGGGCTGCTCTCGGCGATGAAGGAGGATGTGAAGAAGGTCCGGTACCCGAAGAAGGTGCGGGACCTGGCGGAGTTGGAGGCGAAGGCCGCAGAGCTGCTCTCGTACGGCAATCACAACCTGCACGGTTTGCTCCAGACCAAGGAGTACGCGTGGGCGTTGCTGCGGACACGACGGCCGGTGAACCCGGAAGACCAGTTGGAGCAGGCACTGGCGGCACGTATGGCTCGAAAGGCGATCTACGATCGTGCGCCAGCTCCTGAGCTCAGCTTCGTCCTGGAAGAGACGACACTCAGGCGCCCAGTCGGAGGCAAGATGGTGTGGCGCAGTCAGCTCGAACACCTGATTGAGGTCGGCCAGTTGCCAAACGTGGAAATTCAGGTGATGCCGACGGACCGTTGGAACCATCCTGGAACCGGAGGTCGCGTCCAGGTGTTGAAGTTCGAGGACGGTACGGCGGTCGGGCGCATGGACGACGAGTTCAATGGCCGCCCCGTCCATGATCCGAGGCAGGTCAGGATCCTTGAACTGCGCTATGGCATCATCCGGGCCGAGGCTCTGACTGCACGGCAGTCACTGGCCTTCGTCGAGCAACTGGTGGGAGAGACATGATCCGCAAGGCCTCTGTCGAAGACGCATCCGAGCTGGTGTGGTTCAAGAGCAGCTACAGCGACAGCAGCAACCCGAGCGACTGTGTCGAGGTCGCCCACACCCCCAGCACCATTCACATCCGGGACTCCAAAAACGCCGTCGGCCCCCGCCTCCAGCTCTCACCGGTGGCCTGGGCCGACTTCGTCGCGTACGCCTCCAAGGGCTGAACGGCTGCTACTCGACCTCGACCTCCGGCACGTCCACGTCGCCGCCCAAGGAACGGGCGATGGCCGTGAACTCGTTCAGGGCGGACTGGAGGTCGCGGACGATCTCCTCGGCGATCACCTCGGGCGGCAGGCCGCTGTCGGCGTCGTCGAGGGCGGGATCCTTCATCCACGTGATGTCGAGGTTGACCTTGTCGCGGGCGACCAGTTCCTCGTAGGTGAACTTCTTGAACGGCCCGTTCTCGTCCTCGGACTCGACGCGTGAGGAGCGGGGCTCACCCGGCCGGTAGGCCGTGACGAAGTCGTCCAGGTGGGCGCGGGTGAGCGGGCGCTGCTTGAGCGTGAAGTGCTGGCCGGTGCGGAAGTCGTAGACCCAGGTCTCGGTGGTGTGCGGCTTGCCGTCGGCGCGCGGGGGCTTCTTCTCGAAGAAGAGGACGTTGGCCTTGACGCCGCCCGCATAGAAGATGCCGGTGGGCAGCCGCAGGATCGTGTGCAGGTCGAACTCGTCGAGCAGCTTGCGGCGGATCTTCTCGCCCGCGCCGCCTTCGAAGAGGACGTTGTCGGGAAGGACGACGGCCGCGCGTCCGCCGACGGCCGTGAGCGACATGATGTGTTGCAGGAAGTTGAGCTGCTTGTTGGTGGTCGTGGCGGTGAAGTCGTCGCGGTCGTACTCGGTTTCCTGCTTCTCGGTCTCACCGTCCTGGCCGATCACGGTGATCGCGGACTTGCGGCCGAAGGGCGGGTTCGCGAGGACGAGGGTGGCGTGCTTGCCGCTGGGCTTGTCGGCGAGGGCGTCCCCGACGGTGATCAGGCTCGGGCCGTCGCTCTTGCCGATGCCGTGGAGGAGCATGTTCATCGCGGCGAGGCGGGCGGTGCCGGTGACGAGTTCGTTGCCCCAGATCTTGCGACCCTCGTCGTAGGCCTTGCGCTCGTCCAGCGACATGGTCTTCATGTGGTGATCGCGGATATACGCGTGGGCGGCGATGAGGAAGCCACCGGTGCCGCAAGCCGGGTCGGTGATCGTGTCGTCCGGGCCGGGCTGCATGACGTCGACCATGGCGTCGATGAGAGGCCGAGGAGTGAAGTACTGGCCGGCGCCAGTCTTCGTGTCCGAGGCGCCCTTGGCAAGCAAGCCCTCGTAGGCGTCGCCCTTGAGGTCGACCCCGGTCATCGTCCAGTCCTCACGACCGATCAGCTCGACGACGAGCTTTTCGAGGAGGGCGGGCTTCGTGATCCGGTTCTGGGCCTCGTCGAAGATCGTCCCGATGGTGGTGTCGGGACGCCTGCCCAGGTTCTCCAGGACGGCACGGTAGTGCTTCTCCAGCTCGGGACCGCGCTTGGTGACCAAGGTCTGCCAGTTGTACTCGGCGGGGACGATGGCACTCATGTCCTGACCGTCCCACGGGTCGTTCTCGATCTCCTCGACCATCTTGAGGAAGAGCAGGTAGGAGAGCTGCTCGACGTACTCGATGGTGGACATGCCGTTGTCACGGAGGACGTTGCAGTAGTTCCAGAGCTTGGAGACGAGCGTGTTGGTCTGAGCGACCGCCTTGGCCGTCTTGACCGGCTCTTCGGCGGGCTGCGGGGCGTCTGCGGGGGCGGTCACAGGTCGAACTCCTGCTGTACGGCGAGGGCGGGGATGGGGGTCGGTTCGGGGGCCGGGCCGACCGACTCTGCGACTCGCTGGGGCGGGGCCTTGGTCGTAGTCCTACGAGGACGCTTGGGCTGCGCTGCCCGTTCAACAGCGATACGGGCGAGAGTCGTCGCTGCGGGCTCATCGGCTTCGTTCTGAGGAACAAGATCCCCTCGGAACGCTTTACGCAGAAGGGCGTTCCGTAGCTTTGCTGCTTGAAGCAGGGCGCGTTCTGTGGCCGCGCGGGCGTGCCGTAGTTGGATCAGCCGCTCTTCGATCCGTTCCGCAAGGCGTCGCTGCTCAGATTGCGGCGGTACAGGAACGGGCAGATTCTTGATCTTGCTAAGGCTGATGGAGGCAAGGTTCGTACTCTGTTTCCCGTTTCCTTCGAACCACTTAGCTGCACCATTGGCGTACCAGGAAAGGAGTTCAGGAATGAGCACACCATGACGGATGCGGGCTCTGAATACGTGGTTCTGGTGGATGGCATTGGGGATCTGCTCGCGCCACACCCACCCCCTGCCCAGCTTGTCACGGTCACCGCCCTCGTTCATCAGGACGTCGCCGTCTTGCAGCCTCAACTGCTCAGCCTTCTTCGGCGGAACTCGAATGTTCGCGACCTGTTCGAGGTCGAGATGGCCACGCTGAACATTTGCTACACGAAGATATGGAACTTCGGGAAGTTCCGGATCGGACTGCTTCTTCTTGTCCTTCGTCACGCCGCCGACAACGTCAGCCAGCTCGCCTAGACGCATCCATCGCCAGTCCACTGGAATGCGCGGCAACTTCCCGTCAATCGAATCGGCTGCCCCGGGAGACGGCGCAACAGGGTCGTCAGCGCCGATGGAGAGTTCGGCAGTGAAATCGGTAACCCTTCCGAGAAGGGCATCAGTACGTTGCATGACCTTGCGAACGTTCGCCCGCGCCGCATCAAGCCGTGACAGCTGCTCTTCGAGCGCCTCGACGATCCGGTGCTGCTCCGCAAGTGGCGGCAACGCGACTGGCATCCTTCGCAATGCATCTTGCGAGAGGTTGCGCATAGCATCCTTGGTCCCACTCGCTTTCGCCTCGACGTAGGCACGGGCCTCGGGAGAGCGCAAGAAGTGCACGAGCCAACGCTTGCTGACACAACCAGACGGAATGAGACGCAAGCTCTTATCTGACAGGAGCAACTTGGGACGACTTGCTCCGACCAGAACAGGAGCACCCACATAAGCCTTGGTGTTAGCCCTACTTACCAGCAAGTCACCCAAAGAGATTTCGTAAGCAGGATTGATGTCACGCCCTGCCGGAACGGCCTTGTTCTCGTCCGGATCGAAGGAACCCCACGTCATGGCGCTCACCTTGATGACGCCCCACTCATCGGGAAGAGCAGGGCGTGGCTCACAGGTGAAGGACTTCCCCGCTTCAATGCGGTGCAGCAAGTCCCCCAGCTCGGCCCAAGCCCACCCCGTTGGAAGTTCCCTCTCCCCGTCCACGCCGCTGCTCTCGCTCAAGCCAGTTCCTGATTCAGCTCATCCAACAGTTCCAGCGCCCGGTCCTTGTCCCCGAACGCCCGCATGAAGCCCCTGCCACCACCGCGCTCCGAGAAGGGTGCGACGGAGAAGTCCCCGGGCTCTATGCCGACGTCGACGGCGATGGCGTTCTTTATCCGCTCCAGCCACCACAGCTGTTCTTCGGTGAACTCCACGCCCGCCTGCCGCTGCCGCAGCAGCCAGCCCTCGAAGCGCTCCTCGACCACCGTACGATACGGCCTCAGTTCGTCGTCCGCGCCGAGCTCGTAGCGGATGAGCCGCACCAGGTCACCGAGGCTCGCATCCTTGCCGGGACTGGCCGCCGCCTTGCCGACCTGTTCGTAGTACTCCCAAAGGACCGGCGTCGTCCATGAACGCTTCGTCGCCCTGATACGGCCGGCGAGTTCCTTCAGCGCGGCCCGTGCCTCCCCCGGAGTGAGCCGCGACCCGCTGCCCAGCGCGACCTGTATCGCCGCGTTCTCGTCCCGCTGTTCCCTCTCCAGCAGCTCGTTCCACTCGGCCAGCTCCTTCCGCGCGCGCTCCTCCATCGGAATCTCACGCACCTCGGTGACCTTGACCTCGGTCGTCTCGTCGTAGGTCAGGTCCTGCTGGTGGCGGATCTCCAGGATGAGCTTGCGCAGTGCGGGGCGGGCGGTGAGAGGGGCCACCGCGTCCTGGACCAGTTTCCGTGCCAGCTCGGGGCCGCCCTCGTGCCGGGCCCGGTCCTGGGTGTCGACGTCCACCGCGTCCGTGATGCGGCGGGCCAGGTCGGCGAGGCTCGGGCCGCCGGACGTCTCAACCAGCAGTTTCCTCTCGTCCTCGCCGAGCTGGCGGTCGATGCGGGCCAGGCGGCGGGCCAGGGTTTCCGCCTCGTCGGCGGTCAGTGACCGCGTGCCAGCCTTGTCGAGTAGCTTGGCCAGCGGGATGCCGCGCTGCGCGCCCGCCGGGATCAGCGGACGGGCGTCGACGAGCGGGGAGTCGGTGACGCCGACCGCGTCAATGAGGACGAAACGGTCCTTCTTCAGGTCGGGTGCCGCCTCCGGGGTCACCGCCTTCAGCTCGTCCGCGTCGATGGAACGGGCGCCCCGGCCCTTCATCTGCTCGAACATCACGGGGCTCTTCACCGGCCGCAGGAAGATCACGCACTCCAGCGGCTTCACGTCCGTGCCCGTGGCGATCATGTCGACGGTGACGGCGACCCGCAGCCGGGGCGAGTTGCGCAGGTCGTTGATGAGGGCCTCGGGGTCGTCGCCGTTGTCGCGGGACCGGTAGGTGATCTTCTTGGCGAAGTCGTCGCCCCGGCCGAAGACCTGCTTGACCTGCTTGAGCACCTCGTCGGCGTGGTCGTCGTACGGGCCCGCGAAGATCAGGGTCTTGGGAAGGTCGGCCCGGCCGGGGAACCACCGCTTCCAGTTGTCCCGGTACGTCGTCAGCACGGCGCGGATCTCGTCCTCCGTGATGACCGTGCGGCCGATCTGCGGGGCGGTGTAGGTGAAGTCCTCGTCCAGTTCCTCGTACCGTTGGCTGCGTGTCTGACGGTCACGGATCCGTACCGTCGTCCCCGACTCGATCCTCGCTACGGCTCCCTCTTCCCGCAGGTCGGTCACGATCCGGGCGATGTCGAAGTCGACGTTGACGCCGTCGGCGACGGCCTGCTCGTAGGTGTAGCGCGAGACCTCGTTGTTGTCGAAGAAGCCCTTGGTCTGCCGGGTGGGCGTGGCGGTGAGACCGACGAGGTGGGCGTCGAAGTACTCCAGGACGCCACGCCACAGGCCGTAGATGGAGCGGTGGCATTCGTCGACGACGATCACGTCGAAAGACTCGATGGGGACGTCGGGGTTGTACTCGACGGTGATCGGCTCGTCCGCCACGTAGGACTCGTCCAGGGGCGAGGCGGCCTTGTCCTCGCGATCCTCGGTTTCCGGCCCGTCCTCCAGCGGCTCGCCCTTGAGGAGGGCGTACATCCGCTGGATCGTGGAGATGACCACCGAGGAGGTCTGCTGAAGGCCGGCGCGGCCCAGCATGTCGACGTTGTAGAGGTCGGTGAGCTTCCGGTTCTCGTCGGGGGTGCGGTATTTGTCGAACTCCGCGCGGGCCTGGCGGCCGAGGTTGTTGCGGTCGACGAGGAACAGGATCCGGCGGGCGCCCGCGTAACGGAGCAGCCGATAGGTCTCGGTGACGGCCGTGAACGTCTTACCGGCGCCCGTCGCCATCTGGATCAGGGCGCGCGGCCGGTCGGTGGCCAGGGAGCCCTCCAAGCCCGTGATGGCCTCGACCTGGGCCATGCGCAGGCCGTGGGTCTCCAGCAGCGGCATGGCGGTGCGCAGGGCCGCCCGGAAGGTGGGCGCGTCCGGGTGCTCGTCGGCGTATCGCATCCACGAGGCAAAGGTCTCGGGACGGTGGAAGGCGAAGACCTCGCGGGAGCGGGCGTCCGGGTCGACGCGGTTGAGGAAGTACGTCTCGGTGCCGGTGGTGGCGTAGCGGAAGGCGAAGGGCTCGTCACGGCGCCACACGGCCATGGCGTGTTCCTTGAGCACACCCGCCGCGTACCGCTCGTTTTGGGCGAGGGCGCCGGCGAGGGGCGCCCCCTCCCGCTTGGCCTCGATGACGCCAACGATCTTCCCGTCGACGTAGAGGACATAGTCGGCGCGGCCGCTAGCGAGGGTGAACTCGCGGATGGCGACGCCCGTACCCGCGAGCGGGTTGGCGTCCGCCTTGTCCTGGAGCAGCCAGCCCGCCTTGCCCAACATCGCGTCGATCTTCTTTCGCGCCTGCACCTCGTTGAGCGGGGCGGGACGCTGAGCGCGCTCCACGATGGCGTCACGGGCGGCGGAGGCGACCGGGCGTGGCTTGAGCCGCTCGCGGTCGTACCGCTGCTGGTGCGCGGCCCGTAGCTCGGTGACCTGCGCCCGCAACTCCTCGACCTGTGCGGCGTAAGCGGTCTTGGCCTCTTCGGCGCTGGCGATGATCCGCTCGGCCTCGGCGCGGGCCTGTCGTTCGGCCTCAAGACGGTCGCCGACCTCCGACAGCTTCACCCGAGACTCGGCGAGCGTGCGCCGGTGCCCCTCCAGCGCCTCGCGCAGCTCTGCGATCTCCCGCGGGTCGGTCTCTGGCGTCTCGGCGGGGAGGGTGGGCGGAACGAACGCGGTCACGGCGCGGGTGCCGCCCATGGCACGGTCGAAGAGGTCGCCCAACTGCCAGCACAGCTTCAAGGCCTCAAGGGCCATGGTCGTATCGAAAAGGTGGTTGTGTGCCGCTTCGTTACGGCCCCGGCGCAACTTGTGGAACGCGTCACGACTCCAGCCCACGAGGACACCGGCCCGGGTGAGGGCGTTGATGCGGTCGACCTGGTTCGTTCCCTCGACACGCGTGCCCGTCCGCGTGACGAACTCCTCGGCCAGCACCTCGCCGAACTGACCGGCGCTGACGTAGGCGGCGTTCGGATTGGTCAGGACGGTGAGTTCTGCCTGTGAGCCGTAGATCGCGAGGAGCGGCTGGTGCTGGTACAGGCGACCGAAGTTGGGGGACGCCTTCGCCTGCTCCCGAAGCCGCCTGTCCACGCTCTCGTCGTCCACGTGCCGCCCCCTCGACCCTCGTTCATGCCCGGCCCGGCAAGCCTACGGAATCCGACTCGGGAAAGCCGGACATCAAGACAGACGAAGCATCCGGACAGAAGGGGCATCGGGACAGAAGAGGCACTGACTCCGGCCGAGGCCGGGGTCTCCCCTCGAACCTCGGCCGGAAAGGCCGTCGCTCAGAACTTGATGCTGCCGATCATCCCCGCGATGTTCGTCGTCAGCTCGTTGATCGTGGGAGCGACGGTCGAGGAGGCGAGGTAGAAGCCGAGCAGCATGCAGACGATCGCATGTCCTGCCTTCAGCCCCGACTTCTTGACGAGCAGGAAGACGATGATCGCCAGCAGCACCACCGCCGAAATCGAGAGTGCCACGGCGGTTCACCTCCAAAGATCCACGAGGACGCGGGGGGTCGGACTATGGGGGCATCAAATCCGTACAGCAGCCAGCAGGTTCATACCCACTATGCGTCATTGATCATAACTATCCCTTCGCGCGCATCGATCGGCGCACGGCCGCACAAGGGGGCGCATGGCCAATATGGTCAGGGCATGACGACCGAGCCTCACTCCTTCCCCCGACGGCACGCCCGTACCCAGCGCTTCACGCTCGGCGCGCCGCGCTCGTTCACCGTGGCGCCCGACGGTTCCCGTGTCGTGTTCCTGCGCTCCGCTTCCGGTACGGACCGGGCGAATTCGCTCTGGGTCCTCGACACGGAGGAGGGCGCGGAGCGTGTGGCCGCCGACCCGCGCGCCCTGCTGGGAGGCGCGTCGGAGGACCTCTCGCCCGAAGAACGGGCGCGGCGCGAGCGCAGCCGTGAGGGTGGGGCCGGCATCGTCGGGTACGCCACCGACACGGCCGTCGAGTTGGCCTCTTTCGCCTTGTCGGGGCGGCTTTTCGCGGCGGAGCTGCGCGCGGGGACGGCGCGTGAACTGCGCGTGCCGGGACCGGTGATCGACCCGCGTCCGTCGCCCGACGGGCGGCAGGTCGCGTATGTCGCGCAGGGCGCCCTGCGGGTGGTGGGCGCCGAGGGTGAGGGCGACCGGGCGCTCGCCGAGCCGGAGTCGGAGAATGTCTCGTTCGGACTGGCCGAGTTCATCGCGGCCGAGGAGATGGGGCGTTCGCGGGGCTTCTGGTGGGCGCCGGAGTCGGACCGGCTGCTCGTGGCGCGGGTGGACGACACGCCGGTGCGGCGCTGGTGGATCGCCGACCCCGCGCATCCGGAACGGGAGCCTCAGCGGGTGCCCTACCCGGCGGCGGGCACCGCCAACGCGGAGGTGCGGCTGTTCGTGATCGGCCTGGACGGGCTGCGTACGGAGGTCGCCTGGGACCGGGCGCGTTACCCGTATCTGGCACATGTCCACTGGTCAGCGGCGGGTGCTCCACTGCTGCTCGTACAGGCGCGCGACCAGCGCAGTCAGCTGATCCTGGCCGTGGACCCGGACTCGGGCGCGACGCGGATGGTGCACGCCGACGAAGATCGAACTTGGCTGGATCTTTTCCCCGGCGTGCCGTGCTGGAGCCCCTCGGGTCAGCTGGTGCGGATCGCCGACGAGGGCGGGGCGCGGGTGCTGGCGGTCGGGGACCGGCCGCTGACGGGGGCGCAGTTGCACGTGCGGGCCGTGCTGGACGTCTCCGAGCACGACGTGCTGATCTCGGCGTCGGCGGGCGCGGAGGCCGCCGGTGAGGCCGAGACGGGCGAGGTGCACGTGTACCGGGTGAACGAGCTGGGTGTGGAGCGGGTGTCCCCGGAGCCGGGGGTGCACGCGGCGGTGCGGGCCGGGGAGGTGACGGTTCTGGTCTCGGCCGCACTGAACCGGCCAGGTTCGCTGGTGCAGGTCCTGCGCGACGGAAAACCGACCAGGACTGTCCCCTCGTACGCCGAAGATCCCGGTATGTCCCCCCGCGTGACGCTCACCGAGGGGGGCGCACGCCGCGTACCGTGCGCCGTGCTTATGCCTCGGGACTACGACGGAGACACCCCGCTGCCGGTCCTCATGGACCCGTACGGCGGTCCGCACGGCCAGCGGGTGGTCGCCGCGCACAACGCCCACCTCACGTCGCAGTGGTTCGCGGACCAGGGCTTCGCGGTCGTGGTCGCGGACGGCCGTGGCACCCCGGGGCGCTCACCCGCCTGGGAGAAGGCGGTCCACCACGACTTCACGCTGTCGCTGGACGACCAGGTGGACGCGCTGGAGGACCTCGCGAAGCGCTACCCCCTGGACCTGTCCAGGGTGGCGATCCGCGGCTGGTCCTACGGCGGCTGGCTGGCGGGCCTGGCGGTGCTGCGCCGCCCGGACGTCTTCCACGCGGGCATCGCGGGCGCGCCGGTGACGGACTGGAGCCTGTACGACACCCACTACACGGAGCGCTACCTGGGCACCCCGGCGGAGCACCCGGAGGCGTACGCGAAGAGTTCCCTGGTGACTCCCGACGGGCTGTCCTCCCCCGCCGAGCCGCAGCGCCCGCTGATGATCGTGCACGGCCTCGCCGACGACAACGTCGTGGTGGCCCACGCCCTGCGCCTGTCCTCGGCCCTGCTGGCCGCCGGCCGCCCGCACGAGGTGCTGCCGCTGTCCGGCGTCACCCACATCACCCCTCAGGAACAGGTCGCCGAGAACCTGCTGCTCCTCCAGGTCGACTTCCTGAAGCGCTCCCTGGGCATCACGACCCCCTGAACACGGCGACGGGCCGGAACGCCTCCCGGCGCCCGGCCCGTCTACGGCACCCGCACGGCCGTACGCCGACCAGCCTGACGCGTCCGTATATCGGAACCGGGTCGGCGAAGTTGCCTGCTCGTTAACGCAGTTGGCGGGGGGCTCACCGAAGGCGTGGGCCGCGGCCGCCACCGGTATCGTCGCAGTCGGCATGGGCCGAACGCGCGGGTGAACAAACGGGGTTGCCACCCGCACGACCATCGTGTTCGCTGTGCCGATGTCCGCACTTCGCATCCAGCAGCCGAGCGGCGACGCCGGCCTCGGAGACTGGCAGCACGTTCACAACGTGATCATTCCGACGCACCCGCTTTCCCTGGACGAGGTGCGGGAACGCGCCGAGCGCAACCACCTCGAAGTGGCCTACTCCGATGACGTACTCGTGGGCTGCAGCACGGTGCGCCCGCCGGCCGACGACACGCGCACAGCGACCGTGATCGCCCGG
The DNA here is from genome assembly GCF_040706515.1 of Streptomyces sp. NPDC047880. Taxonomy (NCBI): domain Bacteria; kingdom Bacillati; phylum Actinomycetota; class Actinomycetes; order Kitasatosporales; family Streptomycetaceae; genus Streptomyces; species Streptomyces sp. NPDC047880. The sequence goes on from NZ_JBEZOK010000008.1 coordinate 123,244, forward strand.
GTGCTCGCCGCTCATCGCCGCCAGGGATTCGGCACGGAGCTCTACGCGCGCGGGGTCGACCGGGCGCGGAAGCTCGGAGCGCAGACGATCGAGACGGTCGTCCTCTCCTGCAACGAGGACGGGCTGCGGTTCGCCGAGAAGCACGGGTTCGTCGAGATCGAACGGTACCTGCTGCCGGGCGACACCATCCCCTGGGTCGACCTGCGCCTCCGCTGACACCGGCACGGCCAGCCACCGCCGGCGCTCCTTTGCTTCTGCACCTTCACCTCAGAACTCCCTCAAATCGAATGCGCAGTTGAGCGCGCTCAGCCATATTGATCACGTCACATTCGTGACGACGTCCTCATGACCAGGGACCCAGGAGTTCTGCATGTCGTTCGAGACCCGGCGAGGGCTCACACTCGCCACCTTCGTCACCGCCGCAGGGGTGGCCGCAACGCTTGGCACGGCCCCCGCCCAGGCGAGTTCGATGAAGCCCGGCACCACCAGCTACGCCAAGGTCACCACAGGGGCTCAGACCATCACCTCGGGTGTCGCCGGTGTCGACCGCTCGGAAGACAAGGGGTGCTTCAGCGACAACACGTACAACGCGATAGTCACCTGGAAGCTCGGCAAGGTGACCAAGAGCAGCATCCGGGTCAAGAGCATCGATATCCGGCACTCCAACGGGCGCAAGATCTACGTCGGTAACTATGCCCTCGTCGACGACGACAAGCGTGTCTGGAACAAGGTGGCGCCCGGCGATGTGGCCAAGGGCGCCCACCACCGGAAGTACACCATCAACAAGACGCTGAAGGTCAAGAAGCACAAGGCGTACTTGATCATGAAGACGACCATCTCGTCCCGGAAGAACGAAGACGCCCTCTTCTGCGGGCAGTCGGCCTACATCTACTTCTACCTGAAGCAGAAGTAGCCGCCTTCGCACAGTAACTACCGCCCGTGCCACGACCAGGACCGAAAGGCCCCGTCGCGACACGGGCGGTAGTCACTTCTCCGACTGGTAAGACATCGCGGGATCAGACCGCGTGGACGACGTCCTTCTCCTCGGCGAAGTGGCAGGCCGACTCGTGGGCCGCCGGGGAGTCGGAACTCTGGAAGCGCTCGGGAATGGCCAGCAGCGGAACCTCCTCGGCGCACTTGTCCTGGGCCTTCCAGCAGCGGGTGCGGAAGCGGCAGCCCGAGGGCGGGTTGGCCGGGGACGGCACGTCGCCGGTCAGGATGATCCGCTCGCGGTGGTCACGGGCATCCGGGTCCGGCACGGGCACCGCCGACAGCAGCGCCTGCGTGTAGGGGTGCGTCGGGTGGTCGTAGATCTGCTCGTCGGTGCCGATCTCGGCGATCTTGCCGAGGTACATCACGCCGACGCGGTCCGAGATGTGCCGGACGATCGACAGGTCGTGCGCGATGAAGATGTAGGAGAGGTTGAACTCGTCCTGCAGCTTCTCCATCAGGTTGATGACCTGCGCCTGGACAGACACGTCCAGCGCGGAGACCGGCTCGTCGCAGATGATGATCTCGGGGTTCAGGGCCAGACCTCGCGCGATGCCGATGCGCTGGCGCTGGCCGCCCGAGAACTGGTGCGGGTAGCGGTTGATGTACTCCGGGTTGAGGCCGACGACGTCCAAGAGCTCCTGGACGCGCTTGCGCCGGTCGCCCTTCGGGGCCGCCTCGGGGTGGATCTCGAAGGGCTCCCCGATGATGTCGCCCACCGTCATACGGGGGTTGAGCGAGGTGTACGGGTCCTGGAACACCATCTGGATGTTGCGGCGGACCGCCTTCAACGCGCGGCCGGACAGCTTGGTGATGTCCTGGCCCTTGTAGAAGATCTCGCCCGCCGTAGCCCGCTCCAGGTTCATCAGGAGCTTGGCGACGGTGGACTTGCCGCAGCCCGACTCGCCCACGATGCCCAGCGTCTCACCCTGGTACAGGTCGAAGGAGACACCGTCGACGGCCTTCACCGCACCGACCTGCTTCTTGAGCAGGATGCCCTGGGTGAGCGGGAAGTGCTTGACCAGGTTGCGGACCTGGAGGATCGGCTCCCCACGCTCGACGGGCGCCTCGAGGGCGGCCACCGACTCCGACTCGGAGTGGGCGTCCACGACCTCCACATCGGAGACGTTCGGCGTGGCGTCCTGCGGCTCGTCGTTCTTGCTGAGCTCAGCCATGGAGCGTCTCCTTCCAGAAGTGGCAGGCCGAGGCGCGGCCGACGAGCTCCGTGCCGTCCTGTTCGGTGACGGGGTGCAGCGGCGGCACCTCCGTGCGGCAGATGTCCTGGGCCTTCGGGCAGCGCGGGTTGAAGGCGCATCCGGTGGGGATACGCAGCAGGTTGGGCGGCAGACCCTTGATCGCGTACAGCTCCTGGCCCTTCTGGTCCAGGCGCGGAATCGAGTCCAGCAGCCCCCTGGTGTACGGGTGCGCCGGCCGCTTGTACAACTCGTGGACCGGGGCGCGTTCCACGATCCGGCCCGCGTACATCACCGCGATCTTGTCCGCGACGTCGGCAACGACGCCGAGGTCGTGGGTGATCAGGATCAGGCCCATGTTGAACTCGCGCTGCAGATCCGCGAGCAGGTCCATGACCTGGGCCTGGACCGTCACGTCGAGGGCCGTGGTGGGCTCGTCGGCGATGATCAGGTCCGGCTCCAGGGCGAGCGCCATGGCGATCATGATGCGCTGGCGCATACCGCCCGAGAACTGGTGCGGGTAGTCGCCGACGCGGGCCGCTGCGGCCGGGATCTTCACCCGGTCCATCAGCTCGATCGCCTTGGCCTTGGCTTCCTTCTTCGACAGGCCCTGGTGGACACGGAACATCTCGCCGAGCTGGTAGCCGACGGTCAGCACCGGGTTGAGCGAGCTGAGCGCGTCCTGGAAGATCATCGCGATGCGGCGACCGCGGGTCTTGCGGCGCTCCTCGGCGGACATCTTGAGCATGTCCTGGCCTCGGAAGAGGATCTCGCCCTGCGGAATCCTCGCCGGGGGCATGTCGAGGATGCCCATGATCGCCTGTGCGGTGACCGACTTGCCGGATCCGGACTCGCCGAGCACGGCGAGCGTCTCCCCTGCGCTCACGCTGTAGTTGACGCCGTTGACGGCCTTGACGACACCCTCACGGGTGTGGAACTCGACGTGCAGGTCGCGCACTTCGAGCAGCGGGGCACCGTCGTCCCCGTCGCCACGGGGCGAGGGCACGGCAGTCGCTTCTTCGATGATGGTCACGTACGCCTCCCTCAGCGCATCTTCGGGTCGAGGGCGTTGCGGACGGCCTCACCGAGCATGATGAACGCCAGCACCGTGATGCTGAGCATGATCGACGGGTAGAGCATGATGTACTGCGCCACCCGGATCTGGTTGCCGCCGTCGGAGATGTCGTTGCCCCACGAGACGCCGGCCAGGCCGAGGCCGAGGAACGACAGCGTGGCCTCGGCGGCGATGTACACACCGAGCGAGATGGTGGCGACGACGATCACGGGGGCCACCGCGTTGGGCAGCACGTGGCGGAACAGGATACGGCGGGTTCCGGCGCCGAGCGCCTTGGCCGCCTGTACGTAGTCCGCCTGCTTGATGGTGATGACCGAACCGCGCATCACACGGGCCGTCTGCGTCCAGCCCAGGAAGGCCAGGGCGCCGATGACCACGGGGATGGAGCGGTCGGTGAAGGAGTTCAGCATCACCATCGCGCCGAGCAGGAACGGGATGCCGAAGAACATGTCGGTCACCCGCGACAACACGGCGTCGAGCCAACCGCCGAAGTAGCCGGCGAGCATGCCGACGAGGCCGCCGAACACGGTCACGACCAGGGCGGTTCCCGCGCCGACCAGCAGCGAGGCCCGCGTGCCGTAGATGGCGCGGGCGTAGACGCTACGGCCCTGGGCGTCGTAGCCCAGCCAGTCGGCCGCGAAGACGTTGCCGTAGTTCGGGTGCTGCAGGTAGTGGTTCGCCAGGTCCTTGTTGTTCGGGTCGGCGCCGGTGAACAGCCCCGGCCAGGCCGCGATGACCAGCAGAAGAAGGATCAGCACGGCCGAGACGATGAAGATCCAGTTGCTGCGCAGGTCCAGCCACGCGTCGCCCCACAGGCTGCGGGTCTTCTCCGGCTTGGACGTCGGCACGTTCGTCGCGGCGGCGACGACCGCGTCGTCGGCGGTCTTGGTCAGCTCAGGCATAACGGATCCTCGGGTCCAGGACCGCGTAGAGCAGGTCGACGATCAGGCTGGTGACGAGGTAGACGAGGACGAGGATGGTGACCAGGCCGACGAGCGTGGTGCCTTCACGGCGCACGATCGACTCGTAGATCGTGCCGCCCACGCCGTGGATGTTGAAGATGCCCTCGGTCACGATGGCACCACCCATCAGGGCACCGATGTCGGTGCCGAGGAAGGTGACGACCGGGATGAGCGAGTTGCGCATCAGGTGCACGCCGACGATGCGGCGCCGGGGCAGCCCCTTGGCGATGGCCGTACGCATGTAGTCGGCGCGCAGGTTCTCGGCGACCGAGGTACGGGTCAGACGGGCCACGTAGGCGAGCGAGGCGCAGGCCAGCACCAGGGCGGGCATGATCAGCTGGCTGAAGTCGGTGTCGTCGACGACCGACGGCTCCAGCCAGTTCAGCTGGAAGGCGAACACCGTCTGGAAGATGTAGCCGAGCACGAAGACCGGCACCGAGATGAGCAGCAGCGTCAGGAAGAGCACGGCCGTGTCGGTCGCCTTGCCCGCGCGCAGGCCCGCGACGACGCCGAGCAGGATGCCCAGGGTCGCCTCGATGGCGAAGGCCAGGCCCGCCAGACGCAGTGTCACCGGGAAGGCTTCACCCAGAATGTCGGTGACCGGGCGTCCGCTGCCGATCTGCGTGCCGAAGTCGAGGTGCAGAACGATGTTCCGCATGTAGTCCCAGTACTGGACGAGCACGGGCTTGTCGAGGCCGTACTCGTGCCGCAGGGACCGCAGGACCGCCGGGCTCGCGGCCTTGTCACCGAAGAGGCCCCGCACAGGATCGCCGGGCAGGGCGTAGACCATAAGGAAAATAAGCAGAGTCGTCCCGATGAAGACCGGGATCATCTGGAGCAGTCGTCGTGCGACGTAGCGCCCCATCGTGCCTCCATGTCAGTTCCAGCGGCAGCCGACGGGCCCTTTCCGCGCGCACCGCGAAGGATGCGCGCGGAAAGGGCCCCCCGGCCGCTGCCGTCCCTCCGGGCGCGGCGCACGAGGCGGCGCCGCACCCGGAATCGCGGGCTGTCAGCGGTTACTTCTTGACCTGAACGCCGGTCAGGATCGGGTCGCCGTCCTGGGCGTACTTGACGCCGGTGACCTTCTCCGAGTAGCCCGCGTTGACCTTGTAGTACCAGAGCGGAATGCTCGGCATGTAGTTCGGCAGGTCCTTCTCGAGCTGCTGGTACAGCGACTGGGACTCCTCGATCGACTTGGCACCGTCGGCCTTCTTGATCAGGCCGTCGATCGTCTTGTTCGAGAAGCCACTCTGGTTGCCGGACGAACCCGTGCCGAACAGGTCGCGGAGGAAGTTGGCGTTGAACGGGTAGTCGAGCACCCAGCCGGAGCGGTACATCGACTTGACTTCCTGGTTGTCACGGGCGTTGAGGTCCGCCTGGAAGTCCGCCTTGCCGTCGCCGGTGCAGGCCACGCCGGTCGCCTTGGTGATGGAGCCGCAGACCGCCTCGACCCACTCCTTGTGACCGCCGTCCACGTTGTACTGGATGGAGATCTTGTTGCCCGGGACGCCGCCGCCGTCCTTGATGAGCTGCTTCGCCTTCGCCGGGTCGTACTTGAAGATGTCGGTGCCCAGGTCCGGCTGGTAGCCGAGGACGCCCTTGGCGACCCAGCCGGTGGCCGGCTCGCGGGTGCCCTGGAGGACGGTCTTGGTGATGGTGTTGCGGTCGATCGCCATCGACAGGCCCTGCAGGACCTTCGGGTCGATGTCCTTCCACTGCTTGGTGTAGAAGGCCGGGGCGATGGTCTGGATCGAGGAGTAGGCCTGGTCCACGGCGCGGTCGCCGAGGTCGGCCTTGTAGACCGGCAGGTCACGCGGGGCGATCTGCCGCATGACGTCGAGGTTGCCGGACTTCAGGTCCTGGTAGGCCGTCTCGAGCTTGGAGTAGTTCTTGAAGATCACTCCGCCGTTCTTGGCCTTGTTCGATCCCTGGTAGTCGTCGTTGCGGGCGACCTCGATCTGCTTCTTGTGCTGCCAGCTGACGAACTTGTAGGGGCCGTTGCCCACCGGCTTCTCACCGGCGGCCTTCGGGTCCTTGTAGAAGGACTCGGGCAGCGGCGAGAAGACCTCGTAGCCCAGCTTGTACACGAAGTACGGCAGCGGGCTGTTCAGCGTGATGGTGAAGGTGCTGTCGTCGACGACCTTCAGGCCGGACATCTCGGTGGCCTTCGGCTTGCCCTTGTCGGGGGCGACGTCGGAGTAACCCTTGATGTCCGAGAACCAGAAGCTGTTGGTCTGCTTGTTGGCCGGGTTGGCGGCCCAGTTCCACGCCTTGACGAAGGACTCGGCGGTCACCGGGGTGCCGTCGTGGAACTTCCAGCCCGACTTCAGCTTGACCGTGAAGGTCTTGTTGTCCTTGGTGTCCACCGACTCGGCGTTCATCATGACGATCTTGCCGCTGGAGTCGTAGTCGACGAGCGTGGTGAACAGAGCCCGCGTCACGATGCTGCCGTTGGACTCCATGGTGTTCGCCGGCTGCAGCGGGTTCTGTGGTTCGCCGACCTCGATCGAGAACTTGCCGTTCGGGTCGACCGCTGCCTTGCCGTCGTCACCGCTGTCGCTTCCCCCACCACAGGCCGTCGCGCCCAGCGCCACAACCGCGGCTATCGCCACCCACTTGGCGCTCTTGGCACCGCGCATGGGTTCCTCCTCATGAGTCCAATGGTCCACCGCAAAGAGAGCACACGACACAGCACCGCACCGCCCGTCGCCGGTGCCGGAATTGGTCAGGTGCCCCCGCGCTCGTAAGTGGGTTCCCGCCGAAGCGTCGTGACCCGTTCATCCGAGCTCTACGCGCCTAACTATCTGCCAAACGCCAGGACCGAACCACACTCTCGAGGTCTCGGTTCGATCACAGCTCTCGCCTACATCTTCCAAAATCCGGACAAAGGGTTTGGTGAAAGATCCCTGCGAAACGGACTTGTTACACATCTATCGGTGTCGGCTGTCCGCATTCCGGACGCGAGAGTGAGATAAACCGGTTGCGACGTACCGTGGGATCCGTGCAGGGTTCCATCGGCGACTGTCGCGCGCTCAAGTGGCTTGTGCGGCAAGGCCGTTGTGCGACCCCCGAGGCCGGGGGCGCGTGGCGCTTCCGGAGCAGGGTAGTGGGAGAAAACCGCCCCTGACGGCTGTCACAGGCAAGTCGAGGGTTTTCCCTACCCTTGCCTCCGCGTTCCCCGCCCTTCAAACGACGACACCGGGCACCCCGCCTCGCGGGGTGCCCGGTGTCGTCGTATCAGCGGCAGGCGTCAGCCGTGCTTGGCGCGGCTCGCGGCGCGGGCGCGCTCGCGGGCGTCCAGGTTCACCTTGCGGATGCGCACGGCCTCCGGGGTGACCTCGACGCACTCGTCGTCCCGGCAGAACTCCAGGGACTGCTCCAGCGACAGCTTGCGCGGCGGGACGATCGACTCGGTCACGTCGGCCGTCGAGGACCGCATGTTGGTGAGCTTCTTCTCCTTGGTGATGTTGACGTCCATGTCGTCGGAGCGGGAGTTCTCGCCGACGATCATGCCCTCGTACACCTCGGTGCCCGGCTCGACGAACAACACGCCGCGCTCCTGGAGGTTGGTCATCGCGAACGCGGTGACCGCACCGGCGCGGTCGGCAACCAGGGAGCCGTTGTTACGGGTCTGGAGCGTGCCGAACCAGGGCTCGAAGCCCTCGTGGATGGAGTGGCCGATGCCGGTGCCGCGGGTCTGGGTCAGGAACTCGGTACGGAAGCCGATGAGACCGCGCGAGGGCACGACGAACTCCATGCGGACCCAGCCGGAGCCGTGGTTGGACATGTTGTCCATACGGCCCTTGCGGACGCCCATGAGCTGCGTGACGGCGCCCATGTGCTCCTCGGGCACGTCGATCGTCATGCGCTCGACGGGCTCGTAGGTCTTGCCGTCGACCTCCTTGGTGACGACCTGCGGCTTGCCGATCGTCAGCTCGAAGCCCTCGCGGCGCATCGTCTCGACCAGGATGGCCAGCGCCAGCTCACCGCGGCCCTGCACCTCCCAGGCGTCCGGCCGCTCGGTGTCGAGCACGCGGAGGCTGACGTTACCGATCAGCTCGCGGTCGAGGCGGTCCTTGACCTGGCGGGCGGTGACCTTGCGGTCCTTGACGGCCGCCTTGTTGTCGGCACCCTTGCCGGTGGCGCCACGGCCGACCAGCGGAGAGGTGTTGGTGCCGATGACCATGGAGATCGCGGGCTCGTCGACCGTGATCAGCGGAAGCGCGACCGGGTTCTCCGGGTCGGCCAGGGTCTCGCCGATCATGATGTCGGGGATACCGGCGACGGCGCAGATGTCACCGGGGCCGGCCATCTCGGCCGGCTTGCGGGTGAGCGCCTCGGTCATCATCAGCTCGGAGATACGGACGTTGCTGACGGACCCGTCGCGCTTCATCCACGCGACCGTCTGGCCCTTGCGCAGCTCGCCCTGCTCGACGCGGAGCAGCGCGATACGGCCGAGGAAGTTGTCGGCGTCCAGGTTGGTGACGTGGGCCTGGAGCGGGGCGTCCTCGTCGTAGGTCGGGGCCGGGATGTGCTCCAGGATCGTGGAGAAGAACGGCTCCAGGCTGGTGGAGTCGGACGGGACCGTGCCGTTGTCCGGCTTGGTCAGCGAGGCGATGCCGTCGCGGCCGCAGGCGTAGACGATCGGGAACTCGATCTGCTCCTCGTCGGCGTCCAGGTCGAGGAAGAGGTCGTAGGTCTCGTTGACGACCTCGTCGATCCGGGAGTCCGGGCGGTCCGTCTTGTTGATGCACAGGATGACGGGCAGGCGCTGCTGGAGGGCCTTGCGCAGCACGAAGCGGGTCTGCGGGAGCGGGCCCTCGGAGGCGTCCACGAGCAGGACGACACCGTCGACCATCGACAGACCACGCTCGACCTCGCCGCCGAAGTCGGCGTGGCCGGGGGTGTCGATGATGTTGATGGTGATGACGTCCCCCCCGTCCTTCGGGTGGTACTTCACCGCCGTGTTCTTGGCCAGGATCGTGATGCCCTTCTCACGCTCCAGGTCGTTCGAGTCCATCATGCGGTCGTCGACCGAGTCGAGCTGGTGCGCGGCGAAGGCGCCGGCCTGCTTCAGCATGCCGTCGACGATGGTGGTCTTGCCGTGGTCGACGTGGGCGACGATGGCGACGTTGCGGATGTCGTGGCGCGTGGCCATAAAAGGCGTACTCCCGGAGTAGTGAATGCCCTGCGCGTACGTCGGTGGTGCGCGGGCCCTGCCGGGCTCAACATGCCACGGCCTCACCCCATGGTACGGGGCTGCGGCCGCAGGGGTTAGCCGGGCTACGTCGATGCAGGTCAGGCCGGTTCACAGGAGCGCCGGAAGACCTCTCGGGCCAGGGCCGAGTCCGGGTGAACCCCGCAGTCGGTCAGTCCTGCGATGTCGACCGTCCAGTTGCGGGCGTGACCGGAGACGGTCCTGCCGTCCGGGCAGCGGTAGCGGAAGTCGGCCGACACCTCCCGCACCCCGGCGTACTGGACGTACTCGCCCGCCGCGCGGGGCTGGATGCGGTCGTTGTCGAGCTTCGGGGCCGGTTGCCGGACGTCGGTGAACGGCCAGGTCTCGCCGCCCGCCTCCGCGAGGGTGGGTGCGTCGGAGTCGATCTCACCGGCCTTCTTGCCGAGCGAGAAGAGGATTTCCGCGGCCGACGGGGCCGGTCCCTCGGCGCGCACCGAGGGGCTGGGGGTGTACACCCGCCGTATCGGGTTCTGCAGGGCGCCGCCGCCCTTGCCGATCCGCTCGGGGCCGGAGACACCGGTCAGTCGGTCCCGCTCGGAGAGGTGGGACCAGGTGAAGGTGCCGTCCGCACAGGCCGTCGCCACGGGCTCGTCGGTCTTACGGCCCTGGTCGGCCCCGTCCCCGCCCGCGCTCCCCGTGCACGCCCCCACCCCCGTCACCAGCACCCCGATGACCAGCCCGGCCGTGACGGCACGGCGTGTCGTGTCGCGCATGCGTCGGTCTCCGTCCCCCGCGTACGGACGCCCGGCGTCCGCACCATGATCGTGTCGGGACTCATGGTGCGGACGCCGGGCGCGGGACGGCAAGGCGTTTGAGCGTTCCCAGAGCTACGGAGCGGTGGAACCCTTCGCCGACGGTCCCGACGCCGGCTTCGCACCCTTCTTCAGGAAGCCCATGTCCTCGTAGACCGGCGTGCCGAAGCCGAAGGCGCCGGTGTTGACGAGGTTCTTGCGGGCCGCCAGGAGCTGGGGGCGCTGGAAGAGGGGGATCGAGCCGGCCGCCGCCCAGATCCGGGAGTCGGCCTTGCGGATCAGGGAGCGGGACTCGCCCTCGTCGAGGGTGGCCACGGCCTCGTCGAAGAGCTGGTCGACCTGGTCGGTGCCGACGCGGGTGTAGTTCTGCTCGACGTTCAGCGAGCCGTCGGCGGCCGGGACGGGCTTGGCGTAGACGGGCCTGGCGTCGGTGGCGGGGAACGCCGTGGCGGGCCAGGAGTACAGGGCGAGGTCGTACTGGCCGGAGGCGATGTGGTCCTTGAAGTAGGACTCGTCGGAGACCTTGGAGATCTCGGTGGTGATGCCGACGCGCTCCAGCATGCGGGAGATGCGGTCGGCGACCGTGCGCAATGTCTGGGAGCCGGGCCCGGAGGGGAGCACGAAGCGCAGCGTGAGTGCCTTGCCGTTCTTGGCGAGCGGAGCGGACTCCTGGTTCGCGGGGGCGGCGGTGCCCTTGGGGGCGTACGCCCCGGGGGCGCCGCCCACGTGCTGCCTGCCGTCCTGGGCGAGGTGCCCGGCCGGGTCGGGTCCGCGGCGCGCCTTGTCGTCCTGGCCGGTGTCGTCGGCCTTGCCGCCCTCGGGGCCGGCCGCCTTCTCCTTCTGCTTCTCCTGCTCCTTGACCGGACCGCCGCGCACCCATCCGGCGTCCGCGAGCAGCGCCTGGGCCTCCTCGGTGTCCTGGTCGCCGAGGGCGCCGCTGTTGTCGGCGTAGGCGGCCTGGCCGGACAGGGCGAGGTGGCTGCCGACCGGGACGGCGGGCAGACCCAGGGGCTTCAGGACGACCCGGGCGATGTCCTTGCGGTCCAGGGCGCGGGCGACGGCACGGCGGACGCGCTCGTCGGTGAGCGGGCCCTCGGCGCCGTTCAGGGCGAGCTGGGTGTAGGCGGGCTCCAGGGATTTGCGGACCTCGAACCCGCTGAGGGCCTGTTGCTGCCGGGCGTACGCGGTGGTCGCCTTGCGCAGCGTCTCGCGGGCGGCGGTCTCCTCGCCGGCGGCCTCCTCGCCGGAGCCGTCGGCGCGGGCCCCGGACTCCGGGGAGTCCGCGGCGGACCGGTCGGCGCCGGGGCCCATCAGCGGGCTGCCGGAGCTCTGCGGGCGGGCGGCGACGGTGATGCGGCGGGCCGCGGAGGGGTCGATCTCGGCCAGGTCCAGGTTGCCCGCGGCAAGCTCGGCGGCCCGCTTGTCGCGCGGGACGGTGCGCAGCACGATCTCGGAGAGCTTGGCCGGCTCGCCCCACCAGCGCGGGTTGCGGGCGAGGGTGATCTCCTCGTCCTTGCGGTCGACCTTCTTCACCATGAAGGGCCCGGCGGTGACCTTGAGCTTCTTGCGGGCCCCGTCGTTGAAGGCGTCCGGGGTGCCCATGACGTCCTTCGGGTACAGCGGGGAGAAGAGCGAGCGCCAGTCGGCGTAGGGGCGGCTGAAGGTGACCCGGACCTCCAGGGCGTTGTCGCCGCGCTCGATCTTCTGGATGCGGTCGTAGCCGGCGTTGCGGGCGGTCCAGTAGGCGGTGTCCTTGCCGGACAGGGCGCGCCACTGGGCGGCGAAGTCGGCGGCGCCGATCTCCCGGCCGTCGCTCCACACGGCCTGCTGGTTGAGCTTGTACAGCACGACCTGCTTGGGCTCGGTGTCGACGACCTTGGCGGACTCCAGGTAGTCCGGGTTTCGCTCCGGGCGGCCGGAGGCGTCCATGCGGAACATCGACGGCAGGACGGCCTGGGCGACGCGGGTGGTGGTGGCGTCGGCGTCCGACTGGAACGTGTTCAGCGTGTCGGGTACGGAGTCGGCGGCCCACCGCAGGGTGCCCCCGTCGGTGATCCGGTCGCGGGGGGCGGGCTGGATGTCCTGCCCGGCGAGCGGCTTGCCGGACGGGTCGTCGGAGCCGCATCCGGCGAGCGCGGGCACCGCGAGCACGCCCGCGGTGAGGAAGGCGACCGAGCGCGTGACCGCGCGCGGGCCGACGCCGTGCTGGGACATCTGTGCTACCTCCGGGAAGCCGCGGGCGTTATGATCACTTTTGGCGGTATTTGGAGTTCATCTGATGTATGCGGCCACTGAAGAGGAAAGGGTTCGGCAACACAGGGCGACACGGCGGTCACGGGCGGGAAGCCACCCGTGCGGCGCAACGCACCGCACAGTGCACCCGCACGCCTCGGCCAATCGATGCACATCCCTTCACAGCACAAGGTGTGACGCGCAACACTCGCAGGCGCATGAACGTTGCCGCCTTGGGCCACGAAGGACCCGCGGAAGTGAGGGCAAGTCATGTCCGTTCACGACGAACTGATGTCAGTCCAGCGCAGTCTCGACGAGGTGTTCCGTTCGCTGGGGCGGCTGGAGAAGCAGCTCGGCACCGGCGGCCTGGAGATGCGCCGCGTCCGTGCCGACGCCAATCACCTGCGCGAGAGCGTCGCCCTGCTGCGCGACGCCGCCGCGTCCCCGGCCGCGCCGAAGCGCCCCGAGCTGGTCACCATCTCGGACACGCCGTACGACTCCGCCCTGTGGAGCGACTCGGACGACGAGGGGCTCGGCGCCCGGGACCGGCGCGCTCCCTGACCCGGGGAGGAGTCGAGCGCGACCGGCACCTCCCCCGAACCCGACCGGAGTCGTCACGTGGCCACTGGTACGGAACCCCCTGCCACCGAACCCAGACCTGAGAGCGGCGGTGTCCGGGGCGCTGTGCGGGCCGCGATCGCCGCCCCGCACCTGCGCACCGACCGCTGGTGGCTGGCCCCGGCCGGCACCGCCGCGGGCCTGCTGGCCTTCATCGTCTACTCGACCTGGCGTGCCTTCGCCAACACCGACTACTACGCGGCGCCCTACGTCTCGCCCTTCTACTCCCCGTGCCTGGCGGAGAACTGCGAGCCGATGCGGTCCGGCCCGAACTGGGAGATCTTCGGGAGCTGGTGGGGCATCTCGCCCGCGATCATCATCCTGATCTTCCCGCTCGGCTTCCGCCTGACCTGCTACTACTACCGCAAGGCCTACTACCGGGGCTTCTGGGCGTCCCCGCCGGCCTGCGCGGTGGCCGAGCCGCACAAGAAGTACACCGGCGAGACCCGCTTCCCGCTGATCCTGCAGAACATCCACCGGTACTTCTTCTACGCCGCGCTCGTGGTCGCCGGGATCCTGACCTACGACACCGTGCTCGCCTTCCGCGACGAGACCTACGCCTGGGGCCACATGGGTCTGGGCACACTGGTGTTCCTGGTCAACATCGTGCTGATCTGGGCGTACACGATCTCCTGCCACTCCTGCCGGCACATCGTCGGCGGCAAGCTCAAGCACTTCTCCCGGCATCCCGTGCGCTACCGGATGTGGCAGTGGGCGGGGAAGCTCAACGCCCGGCACATGCAGCTCGCCTGGGCGTCGCTGGTGAGCGTGGCGCTCGCCGACTTCTACGTCTACCTGGTCGCGTCGGGCGCCTTCGACGATCCGCGCTTCTTCTAGAGGGATGGGGCCTTTTTGATGTCCGTGGTCGACCGGCAGGAGTGGGACGTCGTCGTGGTGGGCGCGGGCGGCGCGGGCCTGCGCGCCGCCATCGAGGCCCGTGAGCGGGGCGCCCGTACGGCCGTGATCTGCAAGTCGCTGTTCGGCAAGGCGCACACGGTGATGGCCGAGGGCGGCATCGCCGCGGCGATGGCCAACGCCAACGAGAACGACTCCTGGCAGGTGCACTTCCGCGACACCATGCGCGGCGGCAAGTTCCTCAACCAGTGGCGGATGGCCGAACTGCACGCCCAGGAGGCGCCGCAGCGGGTGTGGGAGCTGGAGACCTGGGGAGCGCTGTTCGACCGCACCGAGGACGGGCGGATCTCCCAGCGCAACTTCGGCGGCCACGAGTACCCGCGTCTCGCCCACGTCGGCGACCGCACGGGCCTGGAGCTGATCCGCACCCTCCAGCAGAAGATCGTCTCCCTCCAGCAGGAGGACTTCCGTGCGACCGGCGACTACGAGTCCCGGCTGAAGGTCTTCCAGGAGTGCACGGTCACACGCGTGCTCAAGACGGTGTCCGACGGCGGCTCCGCCGCGGGCGGGAAGGTCTCCGGCGTCTTCGCCTACGAGCGCGAGTCGGGCCGCTTCTTCGTGCTGGAGGCACCCGCCGTGGTGATCGCCACCGGCGGCATCGGCAAGTCCTTCAAGGTGACGTCGAACTCGTGGGAGTACACCGGCGACGGCCACGCACTGGCCCTGCTCGCGGGCGCTCCCCTGCTGAACATGGAGTTCGTGCAGTTCCACCCGACCGGCATGGTCTGGCCGCCGTCGGTGAAGGGCATCCTTGTCACCGAGTCGGTGCGCGGCGACGGCGGTGTCCTGCGCAACTCCGATGGCAAGCGGTTCATGTTCGACTACATCCCCGACGTCTTCAAGGACAAGTACGCCGAGACGGAGGAGGAGGGCGACCGCTGGTACGACGACCCCGACCACAACCGGCGCCCGCCCGAACTGCTCCCCCGTGACGAGGTCGCGCGGGCCATCAACGCCGAGGTGAAGGAGGGGCGCGGCTCCCCGCACGGGGGCGTGTTCCTCGACGTGTCGACGCGGATGCCCGCCGAGGTCATCAAGCGCCGGCTGCCGTCGATGTACCACCAGTTCAAGGAGCTGGCGGACGTCGACATCACGGCGGAGGCGATGGAGGTCGGGCCCACCTGCCACTACGTGATGGGCGGGGTCGCGGTCGATTCCGAAACGGCGGCGGCGCGCGGGGTGCCCGGGCTGTTCGCGGCCGGTGAGGTGGCCGGCGGCATGCACGGCTCCAACCGGCTCGGCGGCAACTCCCTGTCCGACCTGCTGGTGTTCGGCCGCCGGGCCGGCTGGCACGCGGCCGAGTACGCGGCGGGGACGGCCGGGGCACGGCCCGTGGTGGACGACGTCCAGATCGACTCGGCGGCCGCGGAGGCCCTGCGGCCCTTCTCGGCCGAGGCGGAGACCGAGGAGCCGGCGGGTGGCCCGCCGGAGAACCCGTACACCCTGCACCAGGAACTCCAGCAGACGATGAACGACCTGGTCGGCATCATCCGCCGCGCGCCGGAGATGGAGCAGGCCCTGGAGAAACTGGCCGGACTGCGGCTGCGGGCCCGCCGGGCCGGGGTCGAGGGGCACCGGCAGTTCAACCCCGGCTGGCACCTCGCCCTGGACCTCAGGAACATGCTGCTGGTCAGCGAGTGCGTGGCGCGGGCCGCGCTGGAGCGCACCGAGTCGCGCGGCGGGCACACCCGCGAGGACCACCCCGGGATGGACCGCGCGTGGCGCCGGATCAACCTGCTGTGCGCGCTCACCGACCCGACGGGCGGGCTGGCGGCGACGGACCCGGTCCGCGGCCAGATCGCCCTCACCCGCGAGACCACCGAACCCGTCCGTGCCGACCTGCTCGCCCTGTTCGACAAGGAGGAGCTGGTCAAGTACCTCTCCGAAGAGGAGCTCTACGAATGAGCGGCTATACGGCCCACTTCAAGGTGTGGCGCGGGGACGTGAGCGGCGGCGGCCTGGAGGACTTCGAGGTCGAGGTCAACGACGGCGAGGTGGTGCTCGACATCATCCACCGCCTCCAGGCCACCCAGGCACCCGACCTGGCCGTGCGCTGGAACTGCAAGGCCGGCAAGTGCGGTTCCTGCTCGGCGGAGATCAACGGGCGGCCGCGCCTGATGTGCATGACGCGCATGTCGGTGTTCGGCCGCGAGGAGACGATCACGGTGACGCCGCTGCGGGCGTTCCCGGTCGTCCGCGACCTGGTCACCGACGTGGGCTTCAACTACGAGAAGGCGAGGGAGGTCCCGGCCTTCGTCCCGCCGGCCGGTGTCGCTCCCGGCGAGTACCGCATGATGCAGGAGGACGTGGACCGCTCGCAGGAGTTCCGCAAGTGCATCGAGTGCTTCCTGTGCCAGGACACCTGCCATGTGGTGCGCGACCACGAGGAGAACAAGCAGGCGTTCGCCGGGCCCCGTTTCCTGATGCGGGTGGCGGAGCTGGACATGCACCCCCTGGACGCGGCGGCTGAGACGGGCCTGGACCGCAAGACCACCGCCCAGGACGAACACGGCCTCGGCTACTGCAACATCACCAAGTGCTGCACGGAGGTCTGCCCCGAGGGCATCAAGATCACGGACAATGCGCTGATCCCGCTGAAGGAGCGGGCCGTCGACCGCAAGTACGACCCGCTGGTGTGGCTGGGCTCGAAGATCCGCAGACGCTCCTCAGCAGGCTGAGCACCCGCTGACCCAGTCCTCCTCGTACGCCCGCCAGTTCTCCTCGGTCGCCGTGTAGTCGATGTACAGCGCGACACCGAAGCGGGCCCGGTCCGCGTCCGTGCGGGACAGGCCGAGACGGACGCCCCGGACCGCCGCGGGCACCGTCTCGGCGTGGCCCCAGTGGCTGACGTCGTTCTCCCAGTAGAAGGGCAGGCCCATCAGCAGGTCGGTGGAGGGCGGGGTGACCTCCAGGGCGAGGGAGGTCTGCTGGGCGACGTAGCCGCCGTAGGTGCTCTCCAGGGGCTGCGCGGTGTCGTACGACATCACGGCGATCTGGTCGACGCGGCGGGCGACCTGGCCGAAGAACTCCTGTGACCACCACTTGGGGTGGCCGGTGAGGCCGCCACGCAGGGTGTGGAGGCCGGGGAGCGGGTCGATCTGGTGGGCGGCGACGGAGAGCAGGGCGTCCCGGGAGCGGGTCTCGCGGCGCAGGGCGTCCAGGAGGCGCAGGTGGTTCCGGTCGCCGGAGTGCAGGGGTTCGAGGTCGAGGTGGACGCCGTCGTAGCCGATGTCCAGGATCCGGCGGGTGGAGCGCAGGACGGCGCTTCGCGTCGCCGGGTCCGCCAGCCGCATGCCCTCGTCGCTCTCGGTGGCCACGACGTCCCCCAGGAACGCCTGGACGCGGACGCCGGGGAGCCGGTCGTGCACGGCGTCGATGAACCAGCGCGCCCGGGGGTGGACCGACTCGGGGAGCGTGCCGTCGTGTTCCAGCGGGCCCGAGTGGACGTACAGGTCGCGGATGCCGGTGTCTCGCAGACGGCGGGCCAGGGCGGTGACGTCGGCGTCCTTCTTGCGCCCGTCCACCCAGGCGTGGCCCAGCCAGAGGGCGTCCCGGCCGCGGCTGTGGGTGCCGTCGGCCGGATCGCCCATGTAGGCGATCCTGAGGGCCGTCAGAGCGGAGAGGAGCGGGAGCAGGAGGAGCAGGAGAAGGCCGACGGCCGTGCGTCTGATCCAGCGCCGGCGTCTCGCACCGCGCTCCCGGGCGGGCGTGGACTCGCCAGCTAAGGAGTTGTCACTGCCGGTTTCCGCGATGCGCTCCATGCCGTCTCCCCCGGTCGTGCGGTTGATGTTGCCGGGGAGGACGATCAGTACCTCTGTTCGGTTGCGGGTCAGAACAGGCTCAGCAGCGCCTCCGCCGGATCCGTGAGGCTCGTGTCGCCGCCCGGCAGGGGCAGTTCGAACCAGACCGTCTTGCCCCGGGGGGTGCGGCGGGAGCCCCACGCGGCGCTGAGGAGGCCGACCAGTTGGAGGCCGCGGCCGCCCTCGTCGGTGTCGCGGGCCCGGCGGCGGCGGGGCTGGACCAGGCCGGAGTCCCAGACCTCGCAGACCAGGGTGCGGTCGAGCAGCAGGCGCAGCCGGATCTCACCCTCGCCGTAGCGCAGGGCGTTGGTGACCAGTTCACTGACCAGGAGCTCCGTGGTGTCGACCAGGGGCTCCATGCCCCAGGCGAGCAGCTGCGCACGCGCGTACTCGCGGGCCCGGCCCACGCTGCGCGGCTCGCGCGGCAGGGTCCAGTCGCCGACGGAATCCGTGGGCAGCCCCTGTACACGTGCCATCAGCAGCGCGATGTCGTCCTCGCCGTGATGGGTGTCGAGGGTGTTGAGGACGTGGTCGCAGACGTCCTCCAGCGGCTGGGTCGGGTCGGAGAGGGCGCTGACGAAGGCCTGGAGGCCCTCGTCCAGGGGGTGGTCGCGGCTTTCGACCAGGCCGTCCGTGTAGAGCGCGAGCAGGGCGCCCTCGGGGAGTTCGACCTCGACCTCCTCGAAGGGCTCCCCGCCGACCCCGAGCGGCATGCCCGGCGGCACGTCGAGCATCAGCGCCGGTTCGCCCGGTTCGACCAGGACGGGCGGCAGGTGGCCGGCGTTGGCGAAGGTGCACCGCCGGGTGACGGAGTCGTAGACGGCGTAGACGCAGGTGGCGAGGTACACCTCCGACAGGTCCGCCTCGCGGGGGCGGCGGGCCGCCCGGGTCGCCTGCTGGACCCCTCCGGGGGCGCCGAGGCCGCGGGCGATCTCGTCCAGCTGGGAGAGCACCTCCGCCGGTTCCAGGTCGAGCTGGGCCAGGGTGCGGACCGCGGTGCGGAGTTCGCCCATGGCGACGGCGGCGCGCAGGCCGCGGCCCATGACGTCGCCGACGACCAGCGCGGTGCGGTGCCCGGGCAGTTCGATGACGTCGAACCAGTCGCCGCCGACCTCGCTGGGCCGGCCGGTGTTGGCGTTGCCGGGCAGATAGCGGCAGGCGATGTCGAGGCCGGAGGCCTCCGGGTCGCCGGGCGGGAGAAGGGACCGCTGCAGTATCAACGCCCGTTCGTGCTCACGGCGGTACAGGCGGGCGTTGTCGATGCAGACCGCGGCCCTGGCGGCCAGTTCCACGGCGAGGTCGCGATCCCGGTCGCCGAACGGCTCGCTGCCCTTGGTCCGGGCGAACTGCACCAGCCCGACGACGGTGTCGTGGGCGACCATCGGCACGGCGAGCGTGGACTGCACGAGCCCGCCGTCCCCGCCGGGGACGGTCTGGGGCCGGGCGGTGCGCAGGGCGTCCGCGCAGGGCGAGTTGAACGGGTAGTGGTGGACGGCGCCGACCGCGACGGGCACACCGGTGCCGGCGAAGGGCTCGTCGGAGACGGCGCTGGCGAAGGCCACGCGGCGCAACTCGGCACTGCCGTCGGCCAGCCCGGGCGGCGTCTCGTCACCGACCAGCAGACCCTGGTAGAGGTCGACCGTGGCCAGGTCGCAGAAGCCGGGGACGACGACGTCGAGGAGCTGACGGGCCGTGGTCTCCAGGTCGAGGGAGTTGCCGATACGGGCACCGGCCTCGTTCAGCAGGGCCAGATTGCGCCGGGCCGCGGCGGCCTCGCGTGCGGCGGCGCGCCGGGCGGTGATGTCGATCCCGAGCCAGGCGATGCCGATGGGACGGCCCGAACCGCTGTGCACGCGGTAGAGGTTGACGGACCAGTGGCGGCGCTCGTCGGACCCCGGCACGAAGCCGGTGACGTGCATGTCGGTGATGGAACTGCCGGTCTCCAGCACCCGCCGCAGGGTGGCCGCGACCCGGTCGGCCTCGCCGCGCTGGAGGTAGTCGTGCACACCCTTGCCGCGGTGGTCGTCGACGTCGCCGCCGAAGATCGACGCAAACCGCTGGTTGACGCGACGGACCCTCAGATCGGGGTCGATCAGGAGGAATCCGAAGGGCGATTGACTGAAAATGGCCTGCGAGGCGGCGAGGTCGGTCTCGATGCTGCGCAGGGTGCGCACGTCGACGACGATGCAGACGGCGGCCTTCTCACCGTCCTCGGTGCGCGTCGGCATGACGTACACCTCGGCGAGTCCCTCGTGGCCGCACTCCCCCTTGACGCCCTTCGGCAACCGGAAGGGCACCACGCCGGTCCACTCGCGGCCGTCGAGGATCTCGGTCATCTTGCGCATGCCGCGCTCGCGATGGCGCGGGTCGATGAACGCCTCGATGGGGTCCATTCCCACGGCGCGGCCGGCGGGGATGCCGAAGAGGTGCTCGGCGCGCAGGCTCCACTGGTCCACCAGGCCGTCGGGTCCGATGGAGAAGGACGCGACCTTGATGTAGTCGTAGATGGAACCGGGGGGACTGCTCTGCCACATGGCGTCCCCGGATCGCACCCCGTCGGCGGCGAGCGCACCTCCCACCGCGGAGGCAAGGCCGTCGGCCGGCCTCGACCCCGCGCCCTCCGACGGGTCCTCGGACTCCGTGGCCTTCGCTGGTATCTCGCTCACGCGAACCGTCCCCTCCAGCTCACCGCGTCCGGCACCGGTCACCGGGGGCGGCTGCCCGCAGTATCCAGCACTACGGTGCCGCACAACACGGTGTTCACGATCACAGCACGGTCCCGATGGTTTTCGGTCCGGACCGTGACAACACTTCCAGTCTTCTAACCAGGGGACACGGCGTCGAATCCCGTGCACCGGCAACCGCCACCGGCCTGAACCAGCCGCTCTACAGCGGCGGGACGTACGTACACCGGATTTTCACTCCGGCACCGCGAGTTCGAACCACACCGTCTTGCCCGCGGCGCCGGGTCTGGTGCCCCAGCGGCGGGAGGCGGAGGCCACCAGGTGCAGTCCGCGGCCGCTCTCGTCCTCCGGGCGGGCGGCGCGCTCGCGGGGCGGGTCCGGCAGTGGGTCGGACACCTCCACCAGGAGGGCGCCGTCCAGGCCGGAGTGGCGTACCAGGCGCACCCCGATGGGGCCCGTGGCGTGCCGCAGGGCGTTGGTGACCAGCTCGCTGACCAGCAGTGCCGCGAGGTCCGCGAGGCTGTCGAGGCCCCAGTCGCGCAGTCGGCCGCGCACTGCCTGGCGAGCGGTGCGCACGGCGCCCGGTTCGGCGGGAAAGGTCCAGTCGGCGCAGTCGTCCTCGGTGTCGATCACGCCGATCACTTCCCAGGCAGGAGCCTCACCCATGTCCGGTTTCATGGGGTTAATGGGCACATACCCGATATTCGGGTTGAAGTATCGCGGGGGGCAACGCGCTGTGGCACGAAAGGCGTAGGGGGCGTGCCCACTGCACTCCGATGGGGCCGCACGCCCCCGGCGGGCTTCAGGCGCCGGGCTCCGGCACGCCGCGTGGACCGCGACAGATCGGGCCGTCGACCGGTCCCAGATGGGCGAGGGCCTGCCGTACGGCCGGGACGTCCTGGTCGAGCCAGGGCACGTCCCAGATCTCGTCGGGGCCGAGCCAGCGCAGTTCGTCGTGATCCTGGAGGGGCCGCGGAGCGGCTGAGCCGGGACGCAGCCGGGCGGTCCACACGTGCAGGACGTACGGCGCCCTGAGGGGCCACTGCCCCGGGACGCGGTCGCTCACCTCGGCGTCGACGCCGAGTTCCTCGCGCAGCTCCCGTGCGAGCGCCGCGTCGGCCGTCTCGCCGGGCTCGACCTTGCCACCGGGCAGCTCCCAGCGCCCGGCCAGCTCGACGGGCGCGCTGCGCCGTGCGGCCAGCAGCCGCCCGCCCTCGACCAGTGCGGCCCCTACGACGATCCGCTCACTCATGCGGGGAGCCTACGGGAGCCCCGCCGGTCTCCGGAGCCCTGCCCGGGGCGCCCGGACCGGGGTCAGTCGTGGGCCACGGCCGTCCCGTTCCGGCCGAGCCTCTCGACCCAGTACAGCTGCTTGTGGCCGCGACCGTCGAGGCTGTCCGCGATCTTCTGGGCCTCGGCCCGGGTCGCGTAACGGCCCACTCGGTAGCGGTTGCCGTTGTCGTCCTCCCGTATCACGAGCCAGGGCAGAGCGACCGTGCTGTCGTTCATCGCGCCCCTCCACTTCCCACCCGCGGCCTGTGCCGTACCCCACCCGCCAAGGAAACCGCAATGCGCATATGCCCGAGCCTACGCCTAACCTTTACGGAGCGAATACGGGTTTTCACGAAGAGGTACGCAACCGGCCAGGACGCGGGGGCGCACGCCGGTGAACGCGCCGTCCAGGCACACCGAGGCAGCCGGTCGCGGGCATACCGCATACACGAGCGGCGACCTGCGTGAACGACAACCGGCCGGTGGCCGCGCACCACCCCGGCCCGGAACACTCCGGGCGGTGATCGTGTGAACAGGGCGCGCGGGGAGTGCGCCGCGGGCGGATGGGAGCGTTCGCTACTTGACCGGAAGGTGGTAGGCGACCCGGTACCGATCGGCCGGGATGACCACGTCGGCCGTCTCCACCGGCCGGCCGGAGGCGTAGAACGTGCGCTGGACGACCAGCACCACATGTCCGGGGACGCCGCCCAGGACGAGCAGTTCCTCGGCGAGGCCGGGCCGGGCGCCGACCTCCTCCGTGACGTTGTCCACGATCACGTCGATGGCGCGCATCCGCTCGACGACACCCATGCCGCCGACCGGCCCCTCCTCCGGCAGCATCACGGGCGTACGCCCCGTCACGGCGAGGGGCTCCCAGGACGTGGAGAGCATCATCGCCTCGCCGCCCTCGCGGTAGAGGTACTTCGTGCGCATGACCCGCTCGCCCGGCTCGATGCCCAGCCTGCCGGCGACCGCGACGCTCGCCTCGGACTGCGCGCTGCTGGACTCCCATGTGCCGTGCCCCTCGCCGTCAGCCTGCTCCTGGCGGAAGGGGGTGGCCCCGCCGGTGGGGCGGTAGCCGGAGCGGGAGATGCGCCGGGGCACGGGGCGCTCGCGCACATAGGTACCCGAGCCGGAACGGCCCTCCACCAGGCCCTCCGCCATGAGCACCTTGCGGGCCTCCAGCGCGACCGTGTCCGAGACGCCGTACTCCTGGCGGATTCTGGCCTGGGAGGGGAGGCGGGTGTGCGGGGGCAGCCGACCGTCGACGATCTTCTTGCGGAGATCACCCGCGACACGCAGGTACGCCGGCTGCTCACCGAATGTCACTGGCCGCTCCCATCAGGTTGTACAGACAGCAACAGCGTGGCAACCGTAGGTTGTGCGGTGCAAGCAAAGGCCAGAGAATCACTCGATGTGATGACATGTGGGCCCTGAGGGCTTTACGCAGGCACTTTCTCCCCGCTATGGCCGCCGTCACACCTGCGCGGCGGAGTCTTTCTTCCCCTCCCGCCCGAGAGCGGGCGGGGTCGTCGCCAGACCGAGGGCCTTGCGCGCGGTGACGGTCGCCGGCCCGTCCACCGACCCGTACGCCTTGTCGAAGTGCGCGTGGTACGTGTCCGCGTCACCCGCGGTGCTCGCCTTCCGCCATTCCGCCCGGGCGTCCTCCAGGTCCGCGACCAGGTCGGCGACGGGGGTGCGCGCGCCGGCCGCCCAGGAGTGCCCGCGCAGGGCCTCGATCTGCCCGCCGAGCACGTCGTGGACCTCGGCGGCCCAGACCCGGTGGGCGGCGAGGTCGTCCTCGGGGGTCTTCCCGGGCTCGTCGTCGAGCGCCGCGACCAGGGCATCGGCCGTGGACAGGAAGACGACCTGGTCGGTGCCGAGCGTGGTGGCGTCGCCGCGCAGGGAGCCGGTCAGCCCGGCCGCTTCCTCGGTGTTGCCGAAGAGGCAGGTGATCGCGCGGTCGCCGTGGCGCCAGCTGTCCCGGGACGGCATCAGGTAGTACACGTCGACGTCGGCCGGCATCGCCCAGGTGTCCATCGCGTACTGGTCCTGCAGGGCGTAGCACTTCTCGTCGGCGACGCCGGTGATCCTCGCGTCGCCCGGGAAGGCGCCGCCGGGCAGCGTGACGACCGCGAAGACCTCGCCGTCGTGCCGGCCCCCGCAGGGCACCCGGTCGACGTCGTAGGTGTCGCCCTCCAGTCCGCCGGGCGCGTCGAAGCAGTCGCCCTTGTCCAGTGACAGGCTCTCGTTGCCCCGGGCGCCGTCCTTGAGCCCCTCCCACGCCGTGGAGGCGGCCCCCGTGGACAGCACCACCGCCCACAGCGCGATCCCGGCGGCCGACAGCACCGACCCGGCGATCGCCATGCCCCGGCCGCTCTGCCCGGACCGCCGGATCTGCCGCAGCGCGATCAGCCCCGGCACGAGTCCCGCGGCGGGCAGGAAGCAGAACACGCCGAGGACCAGTGCGGCCACGGCGAGCGCGTTGACGGAGACCGGGGCGCCGTAGGGGCGGCCGGCGGGGCCGTAGGGACCGGGACCGGGGGCTCCCTGGGCGTACGGGCCGGGGCCCGGGGCTCCCTGGGGCCAGGTTGCCGGAGACGGGCCGCAGGGGTCCCAGGGCTGCCGGTTCCCGGGGGACGGGGGTATCGACACGGCTGCGGTGCTCCTGGCTGAGGCGGTCGAGGAAGCGGCCGTGCGAATCCGACGTACGGCTGGGCGCATCGTAAGCGGCCCGCACCTCAGCCGTCGCGGCCGCCCGTCACCCGCCGGCAGGCCTGCGCGTAGGCCCGTACCAGCGGGCGTCGTTCGTCTGCGCGGCGCCAGGCCAGGACGTAACGGCTGGGGGCGAGGCCGTTGACCGGGCGGGCCGTGACGCCGCCCAGGGTGAGCAGGGGGACGTTGCCCTCCGCCACGAGGCAGACGCCGAGGCCGGCGGCCAGTGCCTCGTACGTCTCCTCCGTGCCGGCGATCTCGGCACCGATGCGGGGCGGGCGGCCGCCGCGCGCGTCGAGGGCGAGCCAGTGGTCGCGCAGCGGTCCCGCGCTCTCGGGCAGGGCGAGGAACGGCTCGTCCAGCAGATCGGCGAAGTCGATCGCGGTGCGGCCGGCGAGCGGGTGCGTGTTCGGGAGGGCGACCATGAGCGGCTCCTCGGCGACGACCGTCCAGTCGTAGCGCTCCCGGCCGGCCAGGGGCATCCAGACGAAGGCGACGTCGGCGGTGCCGTCGGCGAGGCCCGCCGTGGGGTCCTCCCAGTTCACCTGCCGGAGCCGGACGGCGGGCTCCGGGTGCGCCGCCGTGAAGCGGGAGCGGATCGCGGGCAGCAGGCCGCCGCGGACCGGGCTGGTGCTCATGCCGACGACCAGGGTGCTGCGGCGTGCCGCCCGGACGGCGTCCACCGCGGCGGCGCCCTCCTGCCACGTGTCCAGCAGCCTGCGCGCGTGCGGCAGCAGGGCCGTACCGGCATCGGTGAGCTCCACGCCGTGCCGGTCGCGCCGGAACAGTTCGGCTCCCAACTGCCGTTCCAGCGCCCGGACCTGCTTGCTGAGCGCGGGCTGGGAGACGTAGAGGCGCTCGGCGGCGCGGGTGAAGTGCAGTTCCTCGGCCACTGCCACGAAGTAGCGCAGGTCCCTCAGGTGGACGTCCAGGGTCATGCCCATCGGCTATCACCACATGTCTTGGACGGGCCATCACCCCGGGCGAGAGGGTGACTGACGTAACGACACGAGACGGGGAGCTGTCATGAACAAGGTATGGCTGATCACGGGCGCGAGCAGCGGCTTCGGGCGGGCGATCGCCGAGGCCGCCCTCGCGGCGGGCGACGTGGTGGTGGGCGCGGCCCGGCGCCCCGAGGCCCTGGACGACCTGGTCGCCGCCCACCCCGACCGGGTGGAGGCGCTGCGCCTGGACGTCTCCGACACCGGCGCCGCCGAGTCCGCCGTACGGGACGTCGTCGCGCGGCACGGGCGGATCGACGTGCTGGTCAACAACGCGGGCCGGACGCATGTCGGGGCGCTCGAGGAGACCACCGAGGAGGAGCTGCGGGCCCTGTTCGACGTGCACGTCTTCGGCCCGGCCGCCCTCACCCGGGCCGTGCTGCCGCACATGCGCGAGCGGCGTTCGGGCGCGATCGTGCAGATGAGCAGCATGGGCGGGCAGATGTCGTTCGCGGGCTTCTCGGCGTACAGCGCGACGAAGTTCGCCCTGGAGGGCATGTCCGAGGGGCTCGCGGACGAGGTCGCCGAGTTCGGCGTCAAGGTGCTGATCGTCGAGCCGGGCGCCTTCCGCACCGGCCTGTTCGAGACCGGGCGGGCCGGGACCAGCGCGGACAGCGGTGTCTACGGCAAGGTGAACGCGACACGTGGCGCCGTCGCCGGCGGTGACGGCACCCAGCCCGGCGATCCGGCCAAGGCCGCCGCTCTCATCCTGGCCGCCCTGGACGCCGAGCGCACACCCCTGCGCCTGCCCCTGGGGGACGACGGTGTCAGCGCGGTGCTCGGCCATCTCGACCAGGTGCGGGACGAGGTCCTGGCGTGGGAGAAGCGGACGCGGGATACCGGGTACGACGACTGACAGGCCGTCTGCGCGCCTTCTCCTGCCGCGGGTCAGCCCCGTCCGGGCCGTGCCAGCCACCGGGCGACCGCTTCCGAGATCGGCTGCCCGGTCTCCAGTTCCACGAAGCCGAACTGGCCGCCCTGGTTGCACTCGAGGAACCACCAGAAGCCGTCCTCGTCCTCGGCGAAGTCGAAGGCGGCGTAGGCCAGTCCCGCCAGGTCGACGTAGTCGTGCACCGACTTGCGGATGCGGTCGGGCACCGGCACCGGCTCCCAGATGTGCACGGTGTCGCCGTAGCGGCCGTCCACCTGGTCCGGCTCGGTCTTCTTCCGTGCCGCGAACAGCCGGCTGCCGACGCAGGTCAGGCGGACGTCCGCGTGCTTGGGGACGTACCGCTGGAGCAGCGCGGGGCCGGCCGCGACGCCCGAGAAGTCCGCGTCGGGTCCGATCAGGGTGGTGGGCAGGGCCATCGCGGGCTCGCCGGGCGGCGGCCCCGAGGCGGACTTCACCACCACCTCCCCGTACTCCTCGGCGAACTGCCGTGCCAGACGCGGGACGGTGGTGACGACCGTCGGCGGCACGGCGAAACCGCTGAGGTGGGCCGTTCTCAGCTGCCACGGTTTCAGCCGGGCCCGCTCGGCTTCGCGCGGGTGGTTCATCCAGCGCGCCGAGGCCGAGTAGAGCATGCCGAAGAGGGCCTGGCGGGTCTCGGCGGTCAGCCACGCGGAGGGTTCGTCCGCGTGCGCGGCGGGCTCGCCGGGCCTGCGCACCCACACGGATCGCAGGCCCCCCATGCTGACCACGTGCCCGTTCGCCGACAGCAGCCCCTCGAAGTCACCGTGCGCGAAGTGGGCGGACAGCAGGGTGTTGACCGGCAGGTCTGCGGGGTCGAGGCGCATGACCGGCACCGCCGCATCGTGCAGTCTCGTCACGACCATGTCGGCGGTGACGTCGTCCCTGGACGTGAGGATGAGTACGGTCATGCGGTCACGGGGGTCAGTCGTCGAAGTGAGTCTTGGAGCCGGCGGTGGACGCGGTCGTCCCGACCGCCAGGAGGAGGTCCGGGTCGCTGACCGCCGGGCGCCCGTCGGGGAGCACGTTCAGCTGGAGCGAGTCGTCGAAGCGGTAGGGCGGCACCGCCGTCGGAAGTGAGGTGGGCCGCGCGTAGTTGAGGGTGAACGGTCGCACTCGAAGCCTCCGGGTTCGCGCATCGCCTGCGTGCGGTGCAGCGCGCGTCCACGAGGTGTCGCTCATCACGCATCATCCACATCACCGGCATCACTGCGTCCAATTCCTTCACTGCTTACACACCGAAAGTGGCGCCGGAATCGTCACAGCGGAACGCCCGAGGTCGCACGACGGGGTCACTCGCCCCCGCCGCCGCCCGGGCGGCGGCCCTCTGGGTCTCCCTTCCCAGTCGCGCCCCTGCCGCGGGACGCTTCCCCCGTCTCGGGGTTCGCGGCGACGTCTCCCGGCCTGCCGGGATCGCCGGACCGTCCGGGCGCGGGCGCGGACCGGGCCGGGCGCCCGGCGCAGTAGGCGTCGACCTCGCCCTCGCCGCCCGCCGCCGCGACGAGCCGCTGCCAGGCGGTCGCGTCGAGCGCCGCTCCCCGGCCGTCGACCCGTTCGTAGGCGCGGCACTGGGCCTCGGTGTCCTGAGCGGAGGACCGGCCGCGGTCCCGCCCCGGGCCGTCCGAGGGGGCCGGTGACACGTGACCGCCCGACCGGGCGGGGGCGGGAGGGGAGGAGCGCGTCGTCCCGCCGGTGCCGTTCGCGGGCGAACCGACGGAACCCATGGCCGCGACTGCGACTCCCCCCAGGGCGAGGCTGGTGAACACCGTGGCGATCGTGGTCTTCACCTGGCGGCCCCTACACCCCCGCGCGGGCAGTCGCCAGTCGTCCCGGTGCCGGGTACGCGCCTGGTGCGCTCCCGTGTCGCGTGCGGTCCGGAACGCGGCCACGGCCCGGCGCTCGGCTTCGGGCCCGGGGTCGTCCGCGCGCAGGGCGGCGGCCAGGACCGCGTGCAGCGCGGCGGAGTCACGCGGGTCCCACGGCCCGGGCGCGGCGCCGCCGGGGTGCGCACGCCGAAGGTCCGTCGCCCGGTCGCGGCTCAGCCGGTCACCCATGCCCGTTGCCCGTTCCTGCCTGTGCTGTTCGACGGGTCCGCGATGCCGGCCCGTGCCACCGGTCTGTCCGGCCGCCGGCGTCGCGGCGACGGATGCCGGTCTTCCGGCGCCGGGGGCGCGTCGTCCCTCGCGCCCTCGCCGCTCTCCGGGCCGAGACCCAGCTGGCGGGCGAGGCGCTTCAGACCCCGGTGGGTCGCGGTGCGCACCGCGCCGGGGCGCTTGCCGAGGACGCGCGCGGCGGCGGGGCCGTCCAGGCCGACGACGACGCGCAGGAGCACGGCCTCGGCCTGGTCGCGCGGCAGCCCGCGGACCAGTTCCAGGGCCCGCTCGGTCGAGATGGTCTCCAGGGCCTGCTCCTGGGTGCTGTGCGGGCCGGGCAGGTCGAGGACTTCCTGTTCGATCACGCCCGGCCGGGGGCGGGAGCGCTGGCGGCGCACATGGTCCAGTGCCCGGTGCCGGGCGATGGTGGCCGTCCAGCCGCGGAAGCCGGCCCCGTCTCCCGTGAACCGTCCGAGGTCCCGGGCGATCTGCAGCCAGGCGTCGGACGCCACGTCCTCCGCGTCGTCACGCACCAGTCCGCGCAGGTAGCCGAGCAGGCCCGGCTGCACGAGCCGGTAGGCGACCGCGAAGGCCGCCTCGTCGCCCCGCTGGGCCCGCGCCACGGCCTCGCCCAGCTCGTCGTCGTGGGCCTGCGGGTAGCGCGATTGCCGTTCCTGACCCAAGACCGTCCTCGTTCGCACCGGGGTTCACGATGAGTCCGTGCCGGCCGTCGCGCCCCGTTCGCTGCGGCACCCTCATGGAGTCAAGCGCGCGTGCGCACAGAAGTGTCACAGCGCCCCGGACGTCCCTCACATCACACGCCGCCGGGCACCGGACGGTCGTCGCGCAGTCCGGCGAAGAGCCGCCGCGCCTCCGCCTCGTCCCACTGCACGGCACTTCCGCCGGCCGGGCCGGACCCCGCCCCGGACACGGGGACGTTCAACTGCCCGCCGCCGCCTTCCGCGGCGCTCTTCATCGCGTTCGGCCACTCGGCAGGGACACCCTCGGCCGCCGCGAGCCGCGCCCGCGCGGCCCTTCGCTCAGCCGGAGTTCCGCCGCAGCAGGGCGAGTTCGGCGTTCATCTCGGCCAGGAAGCGGACGACCACGTCCAGTTCCTCGGGGCTGAAACGGCTTCGGGCCGCGTCGGTGCCGCGGGCCAGGGGCCGGAAGTAGTCGCGGGCCAGGCCGCGGGCCGCGTCGGCGTAGTGCAGGTGCACCACGCGGCGGTCGCCGGCGTCGCGGACCCGGCGGATGTGCCCGGCCCGCTCCAGCCGGTCGAGGCACGCGGTCACGGCGCCGGACGTGAGGTTGAGCTGTCCCCGCAGACGGCCCGGCGTCATGGGCTCGCCCGCCGCGTCCGGGTCGGACTCGGCGTCGAGGATCGCGATCAGGGCTTGCATGTCGGTGAGGTGCAGGCCCTGTTCCTGGGCGAACTCCTGGGCGATGCGGTTGAACTCGCTGTTCATCCGGCGCAGGAGAACGGCGAAGGACTGCAACCCGGTGGGGTCCTCCGCCGGAAGAGATGCCGTGGGTGCACCGGAGCCGCTCATCCCCCCACCCTAGTATCTCTCAATGATTGAGATACTTTATGAGTGAGTTACTTTCTCCAGGGTCACTTCCTCTACGGCTTGGGATGCGCATGAATACCGCACCGCGACGGGCCCGGCGGCTCGTACCGCTCGTTCTGCTGCTCGTCTGGCTGGGGGTGGGCGGGACGCTCGGTCCCTACGCCGGCAAGCTCGGCGAGGTGGCCACCAACGACCAGGCCGCCTTCCTGCCCCGGAGCGCCGAGTCCACCCGGGTCCTCGAGGCCCGTGCCGCCTTCGACCGGGCCGAGACCGTGCCGGCCATCGTGGTCTGGACGGCGGACGGGCAGCGGTTCACCGCGGAGCGGCAGGCCGAGGCCGGCCGCGCCGTCGCCGCGCTCGCCGGGAAGCCCGGCGTCGTGGGCCGCCCCTCCCCCGCCCTGCTCTCCGACGACCGCGAGGCGATACAGGCCGTCGTCCCGCTGAAGCCCGACCTCGGCGACGAACTGCCCGCCGCCCTCGACACGGTGCGCGAGGCGGCCCGGGGCGTGCCCGGCACCACGGTGCGGATCGCCGGGCCGGCGGCCAGTCAGGCCGATCTGTCGGACGCGTTCGCGGGGATCGACGGGCTGCTGCTGGGCGTGGCCCTCGGGGCCGTGCTGCTGATCCTGCTGCTGGTGTACCGGAGCGTCCTGCTGCCGTTCCTGATCATCCTGGGGTCGGTCTTCGCGCTGGGCCTCGCCTGCGCCGTGGTCTACGCACTGGCCGACCGGGACGTGGTCCGGGTCGACGGCCAGGTGCAGGGCATCCTGTCGATCCTGGTGATCGGCGCCGCCACCGACTACGCCCTGCTGCTGGCCGCGCGCTTCCGGGAGGAACTCGCCCTGCGCGAGGACCGTTCCGCAGCCGCGGTGGCCGCCGTGCGCCGGTCGTTCGGGGCGATCACCGCCAGCGCCGCCACCGTGGCGCTCGGGCTGCTGGCCCTGCTCGCGAGCGACCTCACCAACAACCGTGCCCTCGGGCCGGTGGGCGCCGTCGGCATCGGCTGCGCCGTGCTCGTCACGCTCACCTTCCTGCCGGCCGCGCTGGCCCTGCTGGGCCGCACCGCCTACTGGCCGTCCCGGCCCAAGGCCCCCGAGGAGTCCGCCGAGGGCAGCGGCGTGTGGCGGCGGATCGCCCGGACGGTGGACGGCCGGCCCCGGCGGACCTGGGTGGTCACGGCGCTCGTCCTGGCCGTCTGCGCGGCCTTCGCGCCCTCCCTGTCCTCCAAGGGCGTGCCGCTCGACCAGATCTTCGTGAACGACGCGCCGTCGGTGACCGCCCAGGAGACGCTCGGCGCGCACTTCCCCGGCGGGTCCGGCAACCCCGCCGTCGTCATCGCCGACGCGGACCGCACCGCCGAGGTGACGGCCGCCGCGCGCGGCACCGAGGGCGTGGCCTCCGCCGGCGCCGTCTCCGCCTCCGGACGGCCCGGGGCGGGCGAACCGCTCGTCGTGGACGGGCGGGTGCGCGTCGACGTCACCCTGAAGGCGGCGGCTGACAGCGACGCGGCCAAGGAGACGGTCGAGCGGCTGCGCTCGGAGGTGCACGCGGTGCCCGGGGCCGACGCCCTGGTCGGCGGGTACACGGCGCAGCAGTACGACACCCAGCGGACCGCCGCCCGGGACCGGACGGTCATCGTGCCGATCGTGCTGGCCGTCATCCTGCTGATCCTGATGCTGCTGCTGCGCTCCCTGCTCGTGCCGGTGCTGCTGGTGGCGACCGTGGGGCTCAACTTCCTGGCGACGCTGGGGGTGTCGGCCCTGGTCTTCCAGCACCTTCTCGGCTTCAGCGGCACGGACGCCTCGGTACCGCTGTACGGCTTCGTGTTCCTGGTGGCGCTCGGCGTCGACTACAACATCTTCCTGATGTCCCGGGTGCGGGAGGAGGCGCTGGCGCACGGCAACCGGCAGGGG
Source organism: Streptomyces sp. NPDC047880 (assembly GCF_040706515.1). NCBI lineage: Bacteria > Bacillati > Actinomycetota > Actinomycetes > Kitasatosporales > Streptomycetaceae > Streptomyces > Streptomyces sp. NPDC047880. The sequence goes on from NZ_JBEZOK010000008.1 coordinate 155,176, forward strand.
GTGCTGCGCGGGCTGACCACCACCGGCGGCGTGATCACCTCGGCGGGTGTGGTGCTGGCCGCGACGTTCGCGGCGCTGATGGTGATCCCCCTGGCGTTCCTGGTGCAGATCGCGTTCATCGTCGCCTTCGGGGTGCTGCTCGACACGCTCGTCGTGCGCTCCCTGCTGGTGCCGGCCCTGGTGATCGACATCGGGCCGCGGGCGTGGTGGCCGGGCGTCCTGGCCCGCCGGGACGGCTGACCCGCCCGCCGGGCCCCGGGAGGTGCATCCGCCGCGGGCGCCGGGCCGGAAGTGCTCCCGTCAGGGCCGGTCGCGATCCGGCGGCGCGGCAGCGGTACGGGACGCCGGGAGGCACGGGTATGGCGACGGACGGACGGCGGCTGCACTGTCTGGTCACCGGGGCGTCCGGGTACATCGGCGGGCGCCTGGTGCCGGAGCTGCTGCAGGAGGGCCACCGCGTCCGGTGTCTGGCCCGCTCCCCCGGCAAGCTCCGCGACCACCCCTGGGCGGCGCACGCCGAGACGGTCCGGGGCGACGTCACGGACCCGGAGTCGGTCGCCGCCGCCATGCGCGGTGTCGACGTCGCCTACTACCTGGTGCACGCCCTCGGCTCCGGCTCCCACTTCGAGGACACCGACCGCGCCGCCGCCCGGGTCTTCGCCGAGCAGGCCCGGGCCGCCGGCGTACGGCGGATCGTCTACCTCGGCGGGCTCACGCCGCGTGACGTCCCCGAGGAGTCGCTCTCCCCGCACCTGCGGTCCCGTGCCGAGGTCGGGCAGATCTTCCTCGACTGCCCCGTGCCCGCGACGGTGCTGCGGGCCGCCGTCGTCATCGGCTCCGGCTCGGCGTCGTTCGAGATGCTGCGCTACCTCACCGAGCGCCTGCCCGTCATGGTCACCCCCAGCTGGGTGCACACCCGCACCCAGCCCATCGGCGTGCGGGACGTCCTGCGCTACCTCGTCGGGTCGGCCACCATGCCGGACGACGTCGACCGGGCCTTCGACATCGGCGGGCCGGACGTCCTCACGTACCGGGACATGATGCTGCGCTACGCCGCCGTGGCAGGTCTGCGGCGGCGGTTCATCGTGCCGATCCCGGTCCTCACCCCGCGGCTGTCCAGCCACTGGGTCGGCCTGGTCACCCCGGTGCCCGCCTCCCTCGCCCGGCCGCTGACCGAGTCGCTGCGGCACGAGGTCGTCTGCCGCGAGCACGACATCGCCCGGTACGTGCCGGACCTCCCCGGCCGGCCGCTGCCCTTCGACGAGGCGCTGGCCCTGGCGCTGCGCAAGGTGCGCGAGGCACAGGTCGCCACGCGCTGGTCCTCGGCATCGGTGCCCGGAGCCCCCAGCGACCCGCTGCCCACCGACCCGGACTGGGCGGGCGGCAGCCTCTACCAGGACGAAAGGCAGCGGCCGGTCGACGCCTCCCGGGAAGCGCTGTGGAAGGTCGTCGAGGGCATCGGCGGCGACAACGGCTGGTACTCCTCCCCGCTGGCCTGGGCGGTCCGTGGGTGGCTGGACCGGTTCGCGGGCGGGGTCGGGCTGCGCCGCGGACGGCGGGACACCGAGCGTCTGAGGGTCGGTGACTCCCTGGACTTCTGGCGGGTCGAGGAGCTGGAACCGGGTCATCTGCTGCGCCTGCGCGCCGAGATGCGGCTGCCCGGCCTCGCCTGGCTGGAGATGTACGCCGAGACCGACGAGGCGGGACGTACCCGTTACCGGCAGCGCGCCCTGTTCCATCCGCGCGGCCTGCTGGGCCACGCCTACTGGTGGAGCGTCGCCCCGTTCCACTCCGTCGTGTTCGGCGGCATGGCGCGCAACATCGCCCGGGCCGCGTCCGAGGGCACCGGCGGACGGCGCGGCGGCTCGCGCATCCGGCGGGCCCGCCGGCGTCGAAGTGTCCCGGAACGAACGGCATCCGCACCACCGCACCAGGAGTGACACATGACCGTCGCGGTCGTCCTGTTCACCTCGGATTTGCGTCTGCACGACCATCCGCCCCTGCACGCCGCGCTGCACACGGCGGACGAGGTGGTGCCCCTGTTCGTGCGCGACCCCGCCGTGCACGCCGCCGGTTTCGACGTGCCGAACCGCGCCGCCTTCCTCGCCGACTGCCTGGCGGACCTCGACTCGTCGCTGCGCCGCCTCGGCGGACGGCTGGTCGTGCGCAGCGGGCCGGTCGCCCGCGAGGTCCGCGCGGTGGCCGCCGCGTGCGGCGCCACGGAGGTGCACATGGCGGCGGGGGTGACCGGCTTCGCCCACCGCCGTGAGGAGCGGCTGCGCAAGGAACTCGACGCCGACGGTGTCCGGCTGCGGGTGCACGACAGCGTGGTCACCGCTCTCGCGCCCGGGGCCGTGACGCCGTCCGGCTCGGACCACTTCGCCGTGTTCACCCCGTACATGCGCCGCTGGTCCAAGGAGCGGCTGCGCGACGCCCTGCCCGCGCCGCGTGCGGTGCGGGTCCCCGAAGCGGCCCGCGGCGAGGACCCGCCCGCGCGCCCGGCGGGGACGGATCTGTCCCCGGACCTCCCGCCCGGCGGGGAGTCGGCGGGGCGCGACCGGTTCGCGCGCTGGGCGGACGCGGACCTGTCCCGTTACGAGGAGCGGCACGACGACCTGGCGGGTGACGCGACCTCACGTCTGTCGCCCTACCTGCACTTCGGGGCGCTCTCGCCGGTGGAGGTCGTCCGGCGGGCCCGCGAGAAGGGCGGGGCCGGGGCGGAGGCGTTCGTCCGCCAGCTGTGCTGGCGCGACTTCCACCACCAGGTCCTCGCGGCCCGGCCCGAGGTGTCCGTCCGGGACTACCGCTCCCGGGACGACCGGTGGCGCGGCGAGGAGGAGGCCGCCGAGGACATCGCCGCGTGGCGGGAGGGCCGTACCGGCTACCCGGTGGTCGACGCGGGCATGCGCCAGCTGCGCCACGAGGGCTGGATGCACAACCGGGCCCGGCTGGTGGTGGCGAGCTTCCTGACCAAGACGCTGTACGTGGACTGGCGGATCGGTGCCCGGCACTTCCTGCGGTTCCTGGTGGACGGTGACCTCGTCAACAACCAGCTGAACTGGCAGTGGGTCGCCGGAACCGGCACCGACACCCGCCCGCACCGCGTCCTCAACCCCGTGCTCCAGGGCAAGCGCTACGACCCGGACGGCGGTTACGTCCGCCGCTGGGTCCCCGAGCTGGCGGACGTCGGCGGCTCCGCGGTGCACGAGCCGTGGCGGCTGCCGGAGGACCGGCGGGCCGGGCTGCGCTATCCGGAACCGCTCCTCGACCTCGGCGAGGGCCTGGCCCGGTTCCGGCAGGCCCGGGGCCGCGACTGAGTGCCCGGAACCCGGCGCATCCGAAACACCGCTCCCAGCGGAAGCACTGATGTGCGGATGACCGGAAGCGAGAAGGGGTTGCGCATGCTTGGACCGCGGCCGACGGTGGCCGGACCGGCGGAGACGAACGACGCCCCGCTCACGGCTCCCGGAGCCACGCGTGCCATGGAGGCGGTCCTCGAGCGGGTGCTCGACGCGCGGCTGCGGCAAGCGCGCGACGTGGATGCGGTGTTCACCCACGACATGGCCGAGCGCGTCGCCGCGTTCGTCCGGCGGGGCGGCAAGCGGCTGCGGACCGCGTTCGTGTGGTGCGGCTGGCGGGCCGCGGGCGGCTCGGGCGACACGGGCGCGGTCCTGCGCACCGGGGCCGCCCTCGAACTGCTCCAGGCCTGCGCGCTCATCCATGACGACGTGATGGACGGATCGCCGCTGCGCCGGGGCGGGCCGGCGATGCACGTGGACTTCGCCCGGGGGCACCGGGCCGGAGGGGCGGGCGGCTCCGCCGAGTCGTTCGGGACGTCGGCGGCCGTACTCGCGGGCGATCTGGCGCTGGCGTGGGCGGACGATCTGCTGACGGAGACGGCGCTCGCCTCGCCGTACGGCGCGCGGCTGAACGAGGAGTGGCGGGCCATGCGCACCGAGATGGTCGCCGGGCAGTACCGCGACCTGCGGGCGCAGGCGGGCGGCTCGTCCGGCGCGGAGGAGGCACTGACCATCGCCGTCCTGAAGAGCGCCCGGTACACGGTCGTGCGGCCCCTGACGCTGGGTGCGTCCCTGGCCGGCGCCGACGCGCGGACCCTCGGCGCGCTGCGGGCGGCGGGCCGGTGCGCGGGGCTCGCCTTCCAGCTGCGCGACGACCTCCTCGGCGCGTTCGGGGACCCGGCGCTGACGGGGAAACCGGCCGGCGAGGACCTGCGCTCCCGCAAGCTCACCCCGCTCCTCGCCGTCGCCGTCCGGCTCGCGGAAGCCGGTGGCGACGAGGACGCCGCCGCCGTGCTCGCCCCGGACGCGGACGCCCGGCCGGGACACACCGTGGAGCGGATGCGGGCGGCGCTGGAGCGGACGGGCGCCCGGGCCGAGGTGGAGTCGAGGATCGCGGACCTGGCCGCCGCCGGTCTGCGGCACTTCGAGGCGGCCGGGGCCTCCCCCGCCGTACGGCGGGAGTTCGCCGGCCTCGTCCGGCGGGCGGCGGGCGTCGCCCCGCAGCACACGCAGGAGCTCGTATGAGGACCGTGACGGGTCCGACGGACCATGTCGTCGTGGTGGGCGCCGGCCTGTCCGGGCTGGCGTGCGCCCTGCACCTGCTGGGCGCCGGCCGCCGGGTGACGCTCGTCGAACGGGACGCCGGCCCGGGCGGGAGGGCCGGCCGGGCCGGGCTCGGCGGCTACCTGGTGGACACCGGGCCGACCGTGCTGACCATGCCGCACCTGGCCGACGAGGCGTTCGCTGCCGTCGGCGAGAGCCTCCGCCGGCACGTCGAGCTGGTGGCCCTGCACCCCGCCTACCGGGCCGGTTTCGCGGACGGGTCCTCGCTCGACGTGCACACCGACGGCGACGCCATGGAGGCGGAGGTGCGGCGCTTCGCCGGGCCGGCGGAGGCAGCGGGCTACCGCAGACTGCGCGGGTGGCTGGAGCGGCTGTACCGGGCGCAGATGCGCCGGTTCATCGACACCAACTTCGACTCGCCGTTCCAGCTGGCGCACCCGGACCTGGCGCGTCTCGCCGCACTCGGCGGGTTCGGCCGGCTGGACGCCCGGATCGGCCGTTTCCTCTCCGACGCCCGGCTGCGCCGCGTGTTCTCCTTCCAGGCCCTGTACGCCGGTGTGGCCCCGGCCCGGGCCCTCGCGGCGTACGCGGTGATCGCCTACATGGACACCGTGGCCGGGGTCTGGTTCCCCAAGGGCGGTATGCACGCGCTGCCCCGGGCGATGGCAGACGTGGCCGCCGCCGCCGGTGCCGAGCTGCGCTGGTCGGCCGAGGTGAGCACGCTGGAACGCGCCGCGGGCCGGGTGCGGGCCGTCCGCCTCGCCTCGGGCGAGCGCATCCCGTGCGACGCGGTGGTGCTGACCTGTGAACTGCCCGCCGCGCACCGGCTGCTGGGCCGGGCACCCCGGCGTCCGGTGCCGCTGCGGCACTCGCCGTCCGCGGTGATCCTGCACGCGGGCACCGACCGCACCTGGCCCCACCTCGCCCACCACACGCTGTCCTTCGGTGCCGCGTGGGAGCGCACCTTCGACGAACTGACCCGGACGGGGACGCTGATGAGCGATCCGTCCCTGCTGATCACCCGCCCGACCACGCACGACGCCTCGCTGGCGCCGCCCGGCCGCCACCTCCACTACGTCCTGGCGCCCTGCCCCAACACCGCGGTGGGACCCTCCGCCGCCGCCTGGCGGGACCTGGGTCCCCGCTACCGCGACCAGCTGGTCGCCGAGCTGGAGCGCCGCGGCCTGGACGGCTTCGCGGCCAGCGTGGAGGAGGAACTGCTGGTGACCCCGCTGGACTGGACGGCCCAGGGCCACGCGGCGGGCAGTCCCTTCTCCGTCTCCCACACCTTCGCCCAGACCGGGCCCTTCCGGCCCCGCAACCTCGTGCGCGGCCTGGACAACGTGGTGCTCGCCGGCTGCGGGACCACACCCGGAGTCGGCGTACCGACCGTGCTCATCAGCGGGAAACTCGCCGCCGCCCGCGTCACCGGAGGCCCCGCCCCCGTGCCCCGGGCGGGCCGGTCCCCGTACCGCCGCCCGTCCGCCCCGACCGGAGCAGGTGCCCATGACCCGTCGTGAACTGGACGCCGCAGGGATCACCGACCCCGGCCTGCGCGCCGCCTACAGCCGGTGCCGCCGGCTCAACGCGCGCCACGGCCGCACCTACTTCCTGGCCACGCGCCTGCTGCCACCGGAACGCCGTACGGCCGTGCACGCGCTGTACGGCTTCGCCCGCTGGGCCGACGACATCGTCGACGACCTGGACCGGCGGCTGACGCCCGACGAGCGGGACCTGCTGCTGAAGCGGCTGGAGGAGGACCTCACCCAGGCGCTGCGCACCGGCGGCGGGGACGAACCGGTGGTCCGGGCCGTGGCCGACACCGCCGACCGCTACGGCATCGACGTGGACCTGTTCGCCGACTTCCTCGCCTCGATGCGCGCCGACCTGACCGTCACGGACTACCCGACCTACGCCGACCTGCGGGCCTACATGCACGGCTCGGCCGCGGTGATCGGCCTGCAGATGCTGCCCGTGCTCGGCACGGTCGTCCCGCGCGAGGAGGCGGCACCGCACGCGGCGGCCCTCGGGGTGGCGTTCCAGCTGACCAACTTCCTGCGGGACGTGGGCGAGGACCTGGACCGGGGCCGCGTCTACCTGCCCGCGGACCTGCTCGCCGCCCACGGGGTGGACCGGCCGCTGCTGGAGTGGAGCCGGCGCAGCGGCCGGTGCGACCCCCGCATCCGGGCGGCACTGGTCGCGGCCGAGGCCCTGACCAGGGACGTGTACCGGGCGGCGGAACCGGGCATCGCGATGCTCGACCCGCGGGTGAGGCCCTGCATCAGGACCGCGTTCACGCTGTACGGCGGCATCCTCGACGCGATCGCACGGCAGGACTACACCGTGCTGCACCGCCGTGCGGTGGTACCCCGCAGGCGGCGGGCCGCCACCGCCGCGGCCGGTGTCCTCAAGGTGGCCCTCGCACGGCGGCACGCGGCGCCCGCGGCGGACCGCGGCGCCCTGGAACGGAAGGGACCGGGTCGTGGCTGACCGAGCCGGCAAGGCACGCTGGACCTCACCGCTGCGGCGGCGCCGCGGCCCCGGCTGGGCGGAGCAGACGCCGACCTGGCGCGACGCCCGTCCGGCGCTGATCGCCGGCACCCTCAAACGGGCCTCCGCCCGTCCGTCGGGCAACTGGTTCGTGGTGGGCGCCTCCCGGGACGTGCGCCCCGGCCGCCCCTGCGGCAGGACCGTCGGCGGCGTCGAGGTGGTGCTGTGGCGCTCGCCGGCGGGTGAACTCCGGGCGGGTCCCGGCGCCTGCCCGCACCTCGGTGCCCCGCTGCGCGACAGCCGGGTGGTGTGCGGCACGCTCGTGTGCCACTGGCACGGACTGGCCCTGGACGGCTCCGCGTTCGCCGGCTGGCAGCCGTACCCCGCCCACGACGACGGGGTGCTGGTGTGGGTACGGCTGGACGCGGTCGGCGGTGAGGAGCCGTCGGAGCGGCCCGTGGTGCCGGCCCGGCCCGCACCGGGCAGCGGGGTGGACGCGGTGTTCACGGCGGTCGGGCGGTGCGAACCGCAGGACGTGGTGGCCAACCGGCTCGACCCGTGGCACGGGTCCTGGTTCCACCCGTACTCCTTCGTCGATCTGACGGTCGTGAGGGAGCCGCGGGGTGACCAGGGGGGCGACGAGGACGACGCCTTCGTCGTCGACGTCTCCTTCCGGGTGGCGGGCCGTCTGGTGGTGCCCGTGCGGGCCGAGTTCACCGCGCCGGAGCCGCGCACCGTGCTGATGCGCATCACCGACGGGGAGGGGGCCACGTCCGTGGTGGAGACCCATGCCACGCCGCTGACCGCCGCCGACGCGCAGCAGCCGCGGACCGCCGTCGTCGAGGCGGTCGTCGCCGCTTCCGACCGGCGCGGTTTCGCCTTGGCCCGGGCCGCGGCCCCCGTGCTGCGTCCCCTGATGCGGCACACGGCCGGGCGGCTGTGGCGTGACGACCTGGCCTACGCCGAGAGGCGCTGGGAGTTGCGCAGCACCGGACGCTTCCCGGGCTGACACGACCCCGCCGGACGGGCCTGCGCGGAGCGGCCCGGGCCCGTCCGGCGGCCCTTCACCGGCGCACCGGACGTTCCGCGAGCGTCCCGAGTGCCCGCAGCACCCGGGAGCGGCCCGACCGTGGCACGGTCCACAGCACCTGGCCGCGGACGCCCCACTCGGCGAGCAGGGCGTTGGACGCCAGGAAGCCCGTGGTGGCGGCGCGTTCCATCAGGGCCACGGGCAGGTCGCAGCGCAGCCCGTCACCGGCCAGCGTCAGCCACGGGTGCGGGGTGCGTACGGTGGGGCGCAGGTGGTGGGTGCCGACCGGGAAGAGCGGGCAGTCCGACCGCCACTCGTGCCGGGCGTCCACGACATGCGCCCGGCCGGTCTCCGGGTACACCCGCCGCAACTGCCCGAGCAGCGCGTCCTGCACGCTCTCCCGGTCCGCCCCGGGGGTGACGGCGTAGGCGTGCAGTTCCACCACGGAACCGTCGTGCTTCGCGGCCCAGCGGGCGGCCTCGCCCTCGTAGCGTTCCAGGACGCTGATGTTGTCCAGGCCGTCGTAGCCGCTGGTGCCGAGGAAGCCGGGGCGGTCGGCGCGGACCGGCCGGTCGAGCCAGAGCCGTGAGACGAGGAAGGGCGGGGCGGTGCGCAGGGCGGCGATGCCGCCGCGCCAGGGGGCGGTGCCGAGGCCGGGTGAGGCGGCGACGACCTGTCGCAGCCCGGCGGTGTCGAGCGCGAGCACCACGGCGTCGTGCCGGTCGGTGCCGGTGCCGGTGCGCACCTCGGCTCCGCCGGCGCCGCCGGGCTCCACTCCGTGGACGGGGGTGCCGGTGCGCAGGGTCGCGCCGAGGCGCCGGAGGTAGTCGGCGAGCGGCTCCCACAGGGCCTGCGGGAAGGGCTCGTCGGGCACGTCGAAGAGCAGCCCCTCCGAGGAGCCGAGGAAGTAGATGTGGAACATCAGCATCAGTTCGGCGGCGGAGAGTTCACGCGGGTCGGCGAAGAAGCTGCGCGAGAACACCTCGAACGCCAGGTGGTGCGCGGCCTCGGGGAAGCGGACGCGTTCCAGGAAGGCGGTCGCGCTGATCCCGTCGAAGCGTCTGTACACGTCGGGCACGCGTACGTCCGTCAGCGGCAGCGCCGCCCGCGCGTCCAGGGCGGTGAGGTCGCGCCAGCCGAAGGTGGGGCTGAGGGCGACGAAGCCGAGGGCGCTCAGGGGCGGGGTGCGCGGGACGCGGGCGAAACTGTCGGTGAGTCCGCCGCTGTGCCGCAGGGGGTAGTCGGGCAGCGGGGTGAGGCGGGCGAGGGCGGGGTCGGTGCGACGCAGCAGCCCGCGCAGGTTGTAGTACTGACGGAAGAAGGCGTGGAAGCCGCGGCTCATGGTCACCTCGGAGCCGTCCGCCAGCCGGGTGGGGTGCCCGGCGAGGCGGCCGCCGAGAGCGTTCTCGCGTTCGTAGAGGGTGACCCGGGCGCCGCGTTCGGCCAGTCCGGTGGCCGCGGCGAGTCCGGCGATGCCGCCGCCGACCACGGCGACGGACGGCGCGTCCCCCGGCGCGAACCGGTCCCGGCCCGGCGCGGGCATGAGGACCTCGGCCTTGCGGTCCCGGCCGCGCCGGGCGGCGGGGCGGGGGCTCGTCGGGCGCCTCATCGGCCGGCCTCCCCCGCCGCGGCGACGAACGTGTGCGTGATACCGGTCTGCCATCCGGCCAGGGGGAGGGCGCGCGCACCGGTGAACCCGGCCCGGGTCAGCCGTCCGGTGAAGGCGGAGGCGGTGTCGAAGTCGAGGACGCTGTGCCACAGGTGCCGGTACAGGGCGCGGTCACCGGTGAGGGTGCCCGCGGGGATGATCACGCCCTGGCACACGGCCGTCCACAGCGCCCGGTGCGCCGGCGAGCCGCCGAGGCTGTACTCGTGGACGGCGAGCCTCCCGCCCGGCCGCAGCAGTGCGCGCACCGTGCCGAGGACGCCGTCCGGGTCGGAGACGTTGCGGAACAGGTAGGCGGCGAAGATCGCGTCGAAGGGCCCCTCGCCGGCCGCCGCGAGTTCCTCGGCGCTCAGGTGCAGGAAGCGCACGGTGTCGGGCCACGGCTTGGCCAGCGCCCGCCGCAGCATGCCCGCGGAGGCGTCCACCGCGGTGATCCGCGCCCGGGGCGCGGCCCGCAGCAGGGCCCGGGTGGAGGCGCCGGTGCCGCAGCCCAGGTCGAGCAGGTGCAGCCCCGCCCCGTCCTGCGGCAGCCGGAGCCGGCGGGCCGAGCGCAGCAGGTCGGCGCGGTAGCCCGGGCTGAGGCCGGTGAGGCGGTCGTAGGTGTGGGACGCGTGGTCGAAGGCGTGTGCCAGGTCGCGGTCGCGCAGCAGGGTCATCGGGGGCTTTCTCCGGTTCCTGGGGCGGGGTGGGTACGGCGGGGCAGGAAGGGCACCTCGAGCGCGGTGCGCAGCATCGGGCCCACGGGGGTGCGCAGTCCGATGCCCCACTCCTCCCGGAGCGAGGTGGCGCCGTCGAGGAAGCGCAGCAGGCGGTGCGCGGGTGTGCGGCGGAAGAGGCCGGTGAAGAAGGCGGGGCCGTCGATCCGCCCGGTGTCGAGGGCCCGCAGCAGCACCGCGTCCATGGCGAGTGCCCGCCGGCCGTGGGGCGCGGGCACGGTGGCGCGCCCGTCCCGCAGGGCCGCGGCGACGGCCCGGCTGTGCCGCTGCACCGCGGCGAAGGTGTAGCCGGTGGCGGGGCGGGTGGCGCCGCCCGCCGTGCCGATGCGGAAGACGGCCGTGCCGGTGCGCCGGGGGAAGCGGGCGTCGGTCATGGGGATGACGCCCTGCTCGGCCGACTCCACCGCGAACTCGCCCAGGCGCAGCACCTCGCGGGCGTAGTGGCCGAGCGCCGCCTCGTACGCCGCCGTCGTGAGCGGGCGCCGGGAGAACTCGGTGTACTCGACGAGTGCCCGGTCCGGTGCCAGCGGCAGGACGTAGCCGAAGGCGAGGCCGTGGCGCGGCTGGGGCACCCGGAAGTCCATGAGATCGGCGACCGCGGGGTCGAACCGGCCGGCGCCGGTGCGCACGAACCAGCCGCGGAAGTGCTGCAGCAGTTGCGTACGGGCCGGTGGCAGGGTGCGCAGGGGCCGCGAGTCGAACACGTGGCGCGAGCGCAGGGTCAGGGTCCGTCCGCCGGGTGCGGTGCAGCGGACCTCGGCGCCTCCGGGCACGTCGCGCACCGTGTCCGCGGTCGCACGCAGCAGCCGCCCGCCGGGCGACCGCTCCAGTCGCGCGTGCACCAGCCGTTCGAACGCGGTGGAACGGACCATGCGGTAGCGGAAGGGCGCCGGATCGACGGTGAGCGGGCTCCCGTCGGGGCCGTGCACCCGCAGCAGGGGCCAGGTGGCGGTGACCGCTTCGCCGAAGCCGGCATCGCCCTCGCTGCCGGCGTCGCCCCGTTCCCAGTAGCACCAGGTGCGTTCCGCCGGGCGTGCGGGGCCGTCGGGCGGCTCCACCACGGTGACGGTCGCGACGCCGGTTTCGAGCAGCCGGTACGCGAGGCTGAGGCCGGCGGCACCGCCCCCGAGGATCACCACGTCGGACGTGTCGACGGGCCCTTCGCTCACCGGGCCCCCCACGCGCCGCTCATCTCCGCACCCCGCTCCGGCCGCCTTGCCCACTGGGACTGTCTGGACTGTTCGTTCGCTCTGTTCGTTCGCTGTGTTCGTTCGCTGTGTTCGTTCAGTCTGTTCGTCTCGTCCGGTTCGGTCTGTCCGTTCACCGCTTCCCGCCGGAGGCGGTGTTCGGATGCAGTCGGCCGGGTTACCGCGACACGACCGACTCCAGCACCGCGACGGCCTCGGCCAGCCCCGTCGGACGGGGCAGTCCGGGGACCGTCCGGCCGGTCCAGCCGGGCCCTATCGTCAGCACGACCGGCTTGCGGCGGGCGCCCCGCACCCCCCACTCCATCGCGGCCACGTGCTGGGCCAGCGGCCTGCTGGCGGTCGTCCGGGACTGCGCCCACAGCCCCACCGCCGCCGGCCCCGTTCTGCGGACGGCCGTGACGAGGGACTCCACGGGCAGGGCGCCGCCGAACATGCGCACCGGCAGGCCGCGTTCGGCCAGTGCCGCCGACAGCACCTCCAGGGGCAGTGTGTGGTTCTCCCCCGGCACACAGGCGAGCACGACGGTCGCGCCCGGGCGGTCGGCGGCCGCGGGCGGGGCGCCTCGCCGCAGTGCGCCGGAGACGTGCCAGGACAGGAAGTGCTCGACCTCGACGTACTTCTCCCCGGAGCTCTCCCACTTGCGGCCGACCGCCTGGAGGGTCGGCATGATCACCTCGGTCCAGGCGGCGACCAGGCCGTGCTCGGCTATCGCGGTCTCCAGCAGGTCGTCCAGCGCGGAGGCGTCGAGGCGCAGAGCGGCACGGGCGATGCCTTTGCACTCCTGGCGCACGTCACCGAGGCGCAGCCCGCTGCCGGCCCGGCTGCGGGTGCGGGCGGACGGCCGCGGTCGCGATGCCGCGTCGGCGGCCGGCGGGCCGGGGACCACCGGTCTCGGCGACTCCGGGCCGGCGTCCGGTCGGCCCGGAGCCACATCAAGGGCCGGATCCGAGACCGCTCCCCGGGCCACATCACGGGCCGCGTCCGAGAACGCTCCCGGCGCCGTGTCCGGGAGCGCCACGAGGGACGCTCGGGCGGCCCGGCCGGCGGGGCCCGACGGCCGCGCCGCCCGGGGCGCTCCTCCGGCCGTGTCCGACTGTGGCGCTGCCCGCGCGGCCCCATCCGCCGGGTCCGCCTGCTGCGTCGTTTCGGCGAGCACCGCGCGGGCCGCCTCGGCGGGCGGTATCCCGGTCGCCGTCAGGGCGCACATCCGCTCCAGCCGCGCCACGTCCGACGGGGTCCACCGCCGGTGCCGGCCGCCGGTGTGCGCGTCGGGTCCCAGGCCGTAGCGGCGGTCCCAGGTACGGACCGTGGTGGGCGCCACCCCCAGCCTCCTGGCCACCTCGCCGGTGGTCAGGCCACCCCCGGGCAGCCCACCCCGAAGCGGCCCGTCGCCGAGCGGCCGGCCTTCGCGTCCGCGGCGCTCGCTGTCCCGTTCGTGTGTACCCATACCTCCGACTGTACGACGCACAAACGACGCATGTTGAGGCGCGTCGTTTGCGCACCAGACACTGGCCGGGAGCGCACGGTCGCGGCTCGTGCAGCGCGACCGGTGCGGTTCGGCAGACGGCCTTCCGTCCCCGCGCGACGCACTGCAGGAGGAACCAGGCCATGATCACGAATACGCGACTCACCGCCCCCGCCGCCCCCACGGAGGAAACGCGGTACGAGGAGGAGCTGGCCCGGGGCCTCGTCGCCGCCGACGAGGAGGCGTTCGCCGCGATCTACCGGCGCTGGGGCGCGCTCGTCCACACCATGGCCACCCGACTGCTCGGCGACACCTACGAGGCGGAGGACGTCACGCAGCAGGTCTTCCTCGGCGCCTGGAACGGCAGGGCAGGCTTCCGCCCCGAGAGGGGCCCGCTCGGCGCCTGGCTGGTCGGCATCACGCGCCGCAAGATCGTCGACGCGCTGGCGGCCCGCACACGGCGCCTGACCCTCATCGACTCGGCCGCCCGGGACGCGGACACCACCGGGCCCGACGAGGCGGCACCGGACCACGTCCTGGACCGGGTCCTGCTGGTCGACGCCCTGGCACGGCTGCCGCGCCACCAGCGGGAGGTGCTGTGCATGGCGTTCTACGAGGACCTGACCCAGGCGCAGATCGCGGAGCGGACCGGTATGCCCCTGGGGACCGTCAAGAGCCACGCCCGCCGCGGCCTGCACCGGCTGCGCATGGTGATCGAGCAGCCCCCGGTCCCCGACACGGACCTGTAGCGGCGCCGCCGCACGCGCATCCGCGGCGGCCCCCGCATCCGAAACAGGACCGAGACTCCGCACCGTACGGAGGCTCCGTACGAAGGGAAGATTCCCATGATCCACCGCACCCGCCTCGCCATCGCCGCCTCGGCCGGAGCCTGCGCCCTGGCCCTCGGCGTTTCCGCGCCCGCCCTGGCAGAACAGCAGGACCAGGCCATGGTGTCCGTCTTCCACGGCATCCCCGGCATGACCGTGGACGTGTACGCCAACGGCGACGAACTGATCGGCGACTTCAAGCCCGGCACGGTGACCGACCCGCAGTCCCTCGACGCCGGTACCTACGACATCCAGATCTTCGAAGCGGGCCAGGGCCCGGACGGCACTCCAGCCCTGGAGAAGAAGATCGAGGTGCCCGAAGGCGCGAACGCCACGGTCGCCGCCCATCTCTCCGCCGACGGCAAACCGGAGCTGACGGCCTTCACCAACGACGTCTCGCAGGTGGAGGCGGGCAAGTCCCGTCTGACGGTCCGCCATGTCGCGGCAGCCCCGGCCGTCGACGTCCGGGCGGGCGGACAGCCCGTCTTCACCGACCTGACCAACCCGAAGGAGGACACCGCCGTCGTCGACGCGGGCACCCTGAACGCCGATGTGGTGCTCGCCGGGACGGACACCGTGGCCATAGGCCCGGCCGACCTGAAGCTCGGCGAAGGCACGAGCAACGTCGTCTACGCCTGGGGCAGCGCCGACGACAAGAACCTGGCCCTGGCGACGCAGACGTTCAGCGGCATGGCGTCGTCGCCGCGCGGCGTCCCCGCGGGCGGCAGCGGAGCCGCCGTCGCGACGAACTCCTCCGACCTGGGCCCGGCCTGGGCCGCCGGGGCCGGAGCGGTCGCGGTGGCGGGCATGCTGGTGGCCCGCCGGGTCGTCCGCCGACGTGGCTGAGGGCACGCGACGGCTTACGGGACCGATGCTGGCGGCTGCCGCTCTGGCAGCCGTCCTCGGTTTTCCGGACCGGCCGTCGCAGCCGGCCGCGCCTCCGCCCGGCTTCACGACCGCGCCCTCCGGGCGGACGGCCGACGCGGCGGCGGAGGAGGATCCTCTCCTGGCGCAGGCCCCGCCGCCCC
Organism: Streptomyces sp. NPDC047880; assembly: GCF_040706515.1. NCBI lineage: Bacteria > Bacillati > Actinomycetota > Actinomycetes > Kitasatosporales > Streptomycetaceae > Streptomyces > Streptomyces sp. NPDC047880. Next base: position 170,189 of record NZ_JBEZOK010000008.1, read on the forward strand.
GGCGCGTCCTGCTGCCCGACGTGGGCGTGGACGCCCGGGTCGCGCCGGTCGGCGTGACGGACCGGGGGGACATGACCGTCCCCGACGACCCGTCCGTGGCCGGCTGGTACCGCTACGGCCCGGCGCCCGGCAGCGCTTCGGGTTCTGCGGTGCTCGTCGGCCACGTGGACAGCGACACCGGGGCCATCGGCGAATTCGCCGGGCTGTACGACGTACGCCGCGGGGACCGCGTGGAGGTGCGGCGGGCCGGGGCGGAACCGGTGCGGTACCGCGTCCTCGCACGCGTCACGGTGCCCAAGGACGAGTTGCCGCCCTCGGCGTTCCGCCGCACGGGTGCCCCGGTCCTCACGCTCATCACGTGCGCGCCCCCGTTCGTCCCCGAGCGCGGCGGCTACCTGTCCAACCTCGTCGTCACGGCGGAACCCGTCGAGTCCGGGAGGGCGTAGTGGCCCACGTAGAGCCCGCGCACCTGGTGGAACTGGCGCTGCGCAACGCCACCCCGACCGAGGCCGACACCGAGGCCCTGCGTCACGTCGAACAGTGCGACCGCTGCCGGGACGAGCTCCGCGTGCTGAACCGCCTGGTGACAGCGGCCCGCACCGCGAAGGCCCTGGACCTGCCCACCCCGCCCCCGGACCACGTCTGGCACCACATCGTCCGCGAGGTCTCCCAGGAACCCGCCCCACCCGCAGGGGGCGACGAGGGGCCCGGCTCCCACGCCGCTCCGGAAGGGTGACGCGGCACGCACCCGTGCCTCGACACCTCGCGGTCAGATGTCCGCCAGTTCCCGCAGTGAAGTCATCGCCGGATTCCGGGCCAGTGCCGGATGACGACGTTCGAGATACTCCACACCGCCGGTGATGAATGCCCGGGCCTCGGCCGCGTACGCATCGAACGAGCAGCTGGGATGCGGCATCGGAACGCCGCGCGTAGAGGTGAACTGCACCTGGTCGCCCGCGCGTCTCAGCCGGATGACGTAGCTGTTCTCCGTGAAGTCGATCTCCGCCGCCCCGACGGACCGCAAGTCTTCCAGCGAGTACCCCAGAGTGAACATGATGTCGGTCAATGGGGGCCGAGCGGCCGAAAGGAACGCGTGCCCGCCCACGACGAAGTCGACCGGATACTCGAAGAATCCATAGCGCAAGTCCGTCGCGCTGAGCGCGGCCAGGTCGATTCGGCCGGCCTGCCAGGCCCGCGCGTAGCCCGCCCCGATGTCCCTGCGACTGTCGGGCGTGAACTTGATCTGCAGATGAACTCTCCCGGATACGCGGAAGGGGCCGGCTCTTCCGAGCCAGGCCCCTTCTGGCCCGCACCGCCTGAAGCGGTCACACGTTGAAGCGGAACTCCACCACGTCCCCGTCCTGCATCACGTACTCCTTGCCCTCCATGCGCGCCTTGCCCTTCGCGCGGGCCTCCGCCACCGAGCCCGTCTCCACCAGGTCGTCGAAGGAGATGACCTCCGCCTTGATGAAGCCCTTCTGGAAGTCGGTGTGGATGACGCCGGCCGCCTCGGGGGCCGTGGCGCCCTTCTTGATCGTCCAGGCGCGGGATTCCTTGGGGCCTGCGGTCAGGTACGTCTGGAGCCCCAGGGTGCGGAAGCCCACGTGGGCCAGGGTCGCCAGGCCGGGCTCCTCCTGGCCGACGGACTGGAGGAGTTCCAGCGCCTCCTCCTCGTCGAGCTCGGCGAGGTCCGCCTCCAGCTTGGCGTTGAGGAAGATCGCCTCGGCCGGGGCGACCAGGGCCCGCTGCTCGTTCTTGAAGTCGTCGTCGGTCAGCTCGTCCTCGTCGACGTTGAAGACGTAGAGGAACGGCTTGGTGGTGAGCAGGTGCAGGTCGTGCAGGAGCTCCTCGTTGCCGGAGCCCTGGACGATGCCCGCGGAGAACAGCGTGTCGCCCTTCTCCAGGATCTCCTTCGCCTCCTCGACGGCCTTCACCTTCGGCGCGATGTCCTTCTTGATGCGCGACTCCTTCTGGAGGCGCGGCAGGACCTTCTCGATGGTCTGCAGGTCCGCGAGGATCAGCTCGGTGTTGATCGTCTCGATGTCGTCCTTGGGCGAGACCTTGCCGTCCACGTGCACGACGTTCTCGTCCTTGAAGGCGCGGATGACCTGGCAGATCGCGTCGGACTCGCGGATGTTCGCGAGGAACTTGTTGCCGAGGCCCTCGCCCTCGGACGCGCCGCGCACGATGCCGGCGATGTCGACGAAGTCGACCGTGGCCGGAAGCACCCGCTGCGAGGAGAAGATCTCGGCCAGCTTGGTGAGACGCGGGTCGGGGACGCCGACCACGCCGACGTTCGGCTCGATGGTGGCGAACGGGTAGTTGGCCGCCAGCACGTCGTTCTTGGTCAGGGCGTTGAACAGGGTCGACTTGCCGACATTCGGCAGACCGACGATTCCGATCGTGAGCGACACGTTGCGACTTCCCGTGATTGGAGGGCCAGGGGGCCGGGTTTCCGTGAGTGGAGGGCCAGGGGACCGGCCGATCCACCAGTCTACGGCGTGTCCGGAACCGTCCCGGCGACGTATCGAACGCTTGGCCAAGCATCGGCCGACGGCGTGTCAGTCGGCCTATTCGGCATATTGAACGACCTAAGTTGGTGCGGTGGAGCAATACAGGACGCGATCTCCCGAGTACGGACCGCGACGGGACCGGCCCAGGCCGCCCCGCCAACCCGTGCCGTCCCAGGCGGGGCGGGGGGCGGGGGGTGAGCCCGTGCGTGCTGCACGGCCACCCGGGCCCCGGCGCCGCCCGGCGCCGGTACGGCGGCCCGCGACCGCACCGTCACCCGCCGTCGCGGGGCTGCCGAACCCCCGGCTGACCGGGCTGGGCAGCGGGCTGTTCTGCACGGCGGCGATGTTCCTGCTGGGCGCGCTGTGCGCCGCGCTGTTCGGGGCGTCCCTGACGGCCTACGGCGTGCTGTTCCTGCCGGTGTGCGCGCTGACCGCCCTCTGGGTGCGCCCGGGGGACCTGATGACGGCGCCCGTGGTGGTGCCCATCGGGTTCGCCGCGGGGCTCATCCCGGTGGCCGACGACGAGGCAGGGACCGGCGGCACCCTGATGGGCCTGGTGACGGCACTCGCCACGCAGGCGGGCTGGCTGTACGGAGGGACGCTGATCACCGGGCTGATCGTGATCGTCCGCCGGATCGGCGTGGTGCGCCGGCGGCGACGGACGGCCGGCGGACGGCCGCCTCTCTGACCCCGCACCGGCGACGGACGACCGCGCCCGGCCGCCGGTCTCACCCCGCTCGGTCCGAGACGGCCCGGCCCAGGGTCTGTCGTCTGGCAGGCCGCAGGAAGGTGACGGTGCTGTCCGGTGCCGGCCCTCGCGTCCGCGGCGTGATCCGAACGACGGACCCTAGTGCCGCGGCCCTAGTAGTGCTCCGCCGCCCGCATCGCCGCCCCCACGATCCCCGCGTTGTTCTGCAGCTGCGCCGGGACGATCTCGGCCTTGATGCCCTCGATGTAGGGCAGGAACTTGTGGGACTTGCGGCTGACCCCGCCGCCGAGGATGAACAGCTCCGGCGAGAAGAGCATCTCGACGTGGGCGAGGTACTTGCGCACGCGGTGCACGGCCCAGTGCTCCCACGTCATGTCGTGGTCCTCACGCGCCTTGCTGGAGGCCCGCTTCTCCGCGTCGTGCCCGTCGAGCTCCAGGTGGCCCAGCTCGGTGTTGGCCACGAGGACGCCGTCGGCGAAGACCGCGCTGCCGATGCCGGTGCCGAGGGTCAGCAGGATCACCGTGCCCCGGCGGTCGCGGCCGGCGCCGAAGTGCATCTCGGCCACGCCCGCCGCGTCCGCGTCGTTGACCACCGTCACCGGGAGCCCGCCCAGCCGCTCGCCGAGCAGCGCGCGGGCGTCGGTGTCGATCCAGCTGTCGTCGACGTTGGCCGCCGTGCGGATCGTGGCTCCGTCGGTGACCACACCCGGGAAGGTCACTCCGACCGGGCCCGTCCAGCCGAAGTGGTCGACGACCTGCTTGACGCCGTCGGCCACCGCGTCGGGCGTGGCCGGGTGGGGGGTGAAAACCTTGTGGCGCTCCTGCGCCAGGTCGCCCTTGTCCAGATCCACCGGCGCACCCTTGATCCCGGATCCGCCGATGTCCACTCCGAAGATCTGCATGGCCCTACGTTACGACGAACGACTGACAGTCACAGGCCGGACGGCGGTGCTGCCCGGCCCGTCCCCGATCACTCCCCGGAATTTTCACCGGTCCCGGCGCCGCCGCGCTCGGCGGCCAGGGCGGCTGCCTCCTCGCGCAGGTCGCGCCGCAGCTCCTTGGGCAGGGAGAACGTGATGGACTCCTCGGCCGCCTTGACGATCTCGACGTCCTCGAAGCCGCGCCGGGAGAGGAACTCCAGGACCTGCTCGACCAGGACCTCCGGGACGGAGGCGCCGGAGGTGACACCGACCGTGCTCACGCCCTCCAGCCAGGCCTCGTCGATCTCGTCGGCGAAGTCCACGAGGTAGGCCTCGCGGGCCCCCGCGATCTTGGCGACCTCGACGAGCCGCTTGGAGTTGGAGGAGTTGCGCGAGCCGACCACGATGACGAGGTCCGACTCGGCGCCCATCTGCTTCACGGCCAGCTGACGGTTCTGCGTGGCGTAGCAGATGTCGTCGCTGGGCGGGGAGATGAGCTGCGGGAACTTGTCCTTCAGGGCGTCGACGGTCTCCATGGTCTCGTCGACGGACAGCGTGGTCTGGGAGAGCCAGACGACCTTGGAGGGGTCACGGACCTCGACCTTCGCCACGTCGCCCGGCCCGTCGACGAGCTGGATGTGGTCGGGGGCCTCGCCGGAGGTGCCGATGACCTCCTCGTGACCCTCGTGGCCGATCAGGAGGATGTCGTAGTCCTCGTTCGCGAAGCGGACGGCTTCCTTGTGGACCTTGGTGACGAGCGGGCAGGTGGCGTCGATGGTGGCGAGGCGGCCCTGCTTGGCCTCCTCGTGGACGACGGGGGCCACGCCGTGCGCGGAGAACATCACGATGTTCCCCGGGGGCACCTCCTCCGTCCGCTCGACGAAGACGGCGCCCTTCTTCTCCAGGGTCTGCACGACGTACTTGTTGTGGACGATCTCGTGCCGGACGTACACCGGAGCGCCGTACTGCTCCAGGGCTTTCTCGACGGCGATCACGGCGCGGTCCACACCCGCGCAGTAGCCACGGGGGGCGGCGAGCAGGACACGGCGGCCAGGCGAAGCAGACATGCGTCCCATCGTAAGGCCGCGTTCGGCGGGTCGAAGATCGCGTGGGTGCACCGTCCCAGGGAAGACCGACGTGGCGTGACGCGAGTGGCGTACGGCGGGGGCGGAGGCACGGCGTCCGAGACGGGGACGGCGGCCTCCGAGGCCGCAGGGGAACGCGCGCTGCGGCGCGGTCCCGGCTTCCGTGACCCGCTCGTCCACGGAGCGTGTTCATCGCGCCGACGGCCCTGGTGGGCGTGTTGGGCACGCTCGTGCCGGTGGTGCGGGAGGGACGGCCGGCGTGTCGCCGGCGCCGTGAGGCGGTGCCGGTGTCGGCAGGGTGGCTGAGCCGCGTTGTCGGCGGCGCCCACTACCCTCGCGGGCATGGCTGTGAACACGACTCCGGAAGCACCGCTGCCCGTCGGTGAGGTGTCGCGGCTCATCGGGGGCTGGATCGACCGGCTCGGCGCGGTGTGGGTCGAGGGGCAGATCACGCAGTTGTCGCGGCGGCCGGGCGCCGGTGTGGTGTTCCTGACACTGCGGGACCCCTCCTACGACATCTCCGTCGGCGTCACCTGCTACCGGCAGGTGTTCGACGCCGTCGCGGACGTGGTGAGCGAGGGTGCCCGGGTCGTCGTCCTCGCGAAGCCCGAGTGGTACGCCCCGCGGGGCCAGCTGTCGCTGCGGGCCGCCGAGATACGGCCCGTCGGGGTCGGTGAACTGCTCGCGCGGCTGGAGCAGCTGAAGAAGGCCCTGGCGCGCGAGGGCCTGTTCGCGCCGGAGCGCAAGAAGCCGCTGCCGTTCCTGCCGCAGCTGATCGGGCTGGTCTGCGGTCGGGCCTCGGCCGCCGAGCGGGACGTGCTGGAGAACGCCCGGCACCGCTGGCCCGCCGTGCGCTTCGAGGTGCGCAACGTCGCCGTGCAGGGCGTGCACGCCGTGCCGCAGGTCGTGCAGGCCGTCAAGGAGCTCGACGCGATCGACGACGTGGACGTGATCATCGTCGCGCGGGGCGGCGGCAGCGTGGAGGACCTGTTGCCGTTCTCCGACGAGCAGCTGATCCGTACGGTCGCGCAGTGCCGTACGCCGGTGGTGTCCGCCATCGGGCACGAACCGGACAACCCGCTGCTGGACCAGGTCGCCGACCTGCGCGCGTCCACGCCGACCGACGCGGCCAAGAAGGTCGTGCCGGACGTCGGCGAGGAGCTGGAGCGGGTGCGGCTGCTGCGGAACCGGGCGCGGCGGTGCGTCGCGGCGCTGGTGGAGCGCGAGGAGCGCGGGCTGGCGCACGCGCTGGCGCGGCCGTCGATAGAGGACCCGCACCGGATGATCGACGTGCGGGCCGAACAGGTGGCGGACCTGCTCGACCGGGGCCGGCGCTGCCTGCGGCACCAGCTCGACCGGGCGGACTCGGAGCTGGCCCACACGCACGCGCGGGTGGTGGCGCTCTCCCCCGCCGCGACCCTGAAGCGCGGGTACGCCGTGCTGCAGAAGGCGGACGGGCACGCCGTCCGCGACCCGGGCGAGGTGGCGCCCGGCGAGCCCCTGCGGGCGCGGGTCTCCGAGGGTGAGTTCTCCGTACGAGTGGACACATAGGGTGGGTGGATGACCAGCGAGGTTGACGAGACAGCGGGCACGAGCGAGGCGCTCGGGTACGAGCAGGCGCGGGACGAGCTGATCGAGGTCGTCCGGCGTCTGGAGGCGGGCGGTACGACGCTGGAGGAGTCCCTCGCGCTGTGGGAGCGGGGCGAGGAGCTGGCCAAGGTGTGCCGGCGCTGGCTGGACGGGGCCCGGGCGCGGCTGGACGCGGCGCTGGCGGAGGAGACCGCGGAGGGCGCGGACGCGGAGTGACCAGGGGCGTTCGGTTCGTGATGCACGACACCCCTTCATTGATTGAACGTTGAACTTCATTCGCGTACGGTCGGGACGTCAGCCGGTGATCCGGATCGACAGTCGCGAGAAAGTGCATCCATGTCCCTCGTTCTTGACCCCGCAGCCCAGGACCTTCTGTTCCGTGAGGCCCGCAGCGCCAGCACCTTCACCGACGAGCCGGTGACCGACGAGCAGGTGCAGGCGATCTACGACCTGGTCAAGTACGGCCCGACCGCCTTCAACCAGACCCCGCTGCGCATCACCCTGGTCCGCTCCCCCGAGGCCCGCGAGCGCCTGGTGGCGCACATGGCCGAAGGCAACCGGCCCAAGACCGCGAGCGCCCCGCTGGTGGCGATCCTCTCCGCGGACAACGAGTTCCACGAGGAGCTGCCGCACCTGTTCCCGGCCGCGCCGCAGATCAAGGACGTCTTCTTCACCGAGCGCCCGGTCCGCGAGAACGCCGCCGCGCTGAACGCCGCCCTCCAGGCCGCCTACTTCATCGTCGGCGTCCGTGCCGCCGGTCTCGCCGCCGGCCCGATGACCGGCTTCGACTTCGAGGGTGTCCGCAAGGAGTTCCTGGACGACGACCACACCCCGCTGATGGTCGTCAACATCGGCCGCCCGGGCCCGGACGCCTGGCACCCGCGCTCCCCGCGCCTGGACTTCGACCAGGTCGTCACGACCGTCTGAGCCGCACCCGCGACGCGCATGAGGAAGCCCCCCCCCGGCGACAGCACCGGGGGCCTTCCTCATGCGCTCACTTCGTTTCCAGCGCCTCGGCCATCTTCGTCAGCTGCGCGAACGACGCGGTGCCCGTCACGACCGTCGTCGAGCCCTTGGCGCCCTCCAGGACCAGGGCGTCGTAGCGGCCGCCCTCGTAACGGGTCCAGGTCTTCCCGTCGATCTCCTGGGTCCTGCCTGTCTCATGAGCGCCCTGTGTCGCCTCGTCCAGGAAGACGGGGCGCCGCTGAGTGGACTGCTCGACCGCCACGTACTCACCCTCGGGGTCGTGGAAGCCGAGGTGCCAGGCGTCGAACTCGTCGCCCCGGAAACGGACGGAGGTGGCCTTCCACGCGTCGGGCAGCCCCTGGGGCGCGGCCACCGGGTAGGAGGCGGCGCGGCGTGCCGTGAGCAGCTCGACCCGGTAGTCGACGGCCTTGACGTCGGGAGGGCTGTCGTCGTGCGGGATGAAGAGGTACACGAAGCCCGCCACCAGGATGATGACCCCCATGGAGAGGATCATGTCCCGCGCCGTCTTCTGCTTGCCGTTCTCGCGTGCCACGTCCCCTATCGTCGCAGGTCCCTGCGGCGCTCATCCGTGGGGGCCCCTGCTCAATTTGGCGACTCGGGGATAGAGTCGGGCGACAACACCCTCATCCGGCCGTCGCCGTACAGAAAGGTGCGCTCCGATGACCGAGCATCATCATTTGCCGTCCGAACTCGATGTGCCCTCCGAGGCCCCCGACCGCAACCTCGCCCTGGAGCTCGTCCGGGTCACCGAGGCGGCGGCGATGGCCGCGGGCCGTTGGGTCGGACGGGGTGACAAGAACGGCGCCGACGGTGCCGCGGTGCGTGCCATGCGGACCCTCGTCTCCACCGTCTCGATGAACGGCGTCGTCGTCATCGGCGAGGGCGAGAAGGACGAAGCCCCGATGCTGTTCAACGGGGAGCGCGTGGGAGACGGGACCGGCCCCGAGTGCGACATCGCCGTCGACCCGATCGACGGCACCACGCTGACCGCGAAGGGCATGACGAACGCGATCGCGGTGCTGGCCGCCGCCGAGCGCGGGTCCATGTTCGACCCGTCCGCCGTCTTCTACATGGACAAGCTCGTCACCGGACCGGAGGCGGCCGACTTCGTCGACATCAACGCCCCGGTGGCGGTGAACATCCGCCGGGTCGCCAGGGCGAAGCGGTCCGCGCCGGAGGACGTGACGGTGGTGATCCTGGACCGGCCGCGGCACGAGGGCATCATCAAGGAGATCCGGGACACCGGTGCGCGCATCAAGCTGATCTCCGACGGCGACGTGGCCGGCTCGATCCTGGCGCTGCGGGAGGGCACCGGGGTCGATCTGCTGCTCGGCGTCGGCGGTACGCCCGAGGGCATCATCTCGGCGTGCGCGGTGAAGTGCCTGGGCGGCACGATCCAGGGCAAGCTGTGGCCCAAGGACGACGAGGAGCGGCAGCGGGCGATCGACGCGGGGCACGACCTCGACCGCGTGCTGACGACGGAGGACCTCGTCACCGGCGAGAACGTGTTCTTCGTGGCGACCGGCATCACGGACGGCGAGCTGCTGCGGGGGGTTCGCTACCGGGCGGAGACCGCGACGACCGACTCGATCGTGATGCGTTCGCGGTCGGGCACGGTGCGCAGGATCGATTCGGAGCACCGGCTGAGCAAGCTGCGGGCGTACAGCGCGATCGACTTCGACAAGGGCAAGTAGCGCCGCTCGGCCCGGGGGTGCGGGTCGCGGCGCGTACGTCTGTCGTGCAGCTCGCGACCCCAGGGCAGGCCGACGGAACGAAAGGGCGTCCCCGGTGCGGTGGGGACGCCCTCTTCGTGCTGCTCGGCCGTCAGCCGGCCGCGGCTATCCGGTCCGCCGGGCGGGCCGTCTTCTTCAGCTCCATCTCGCGGCGGCGGCGCCGGGCCAGGACCACGCGGCGCTCCGCGGCGGTGAGGCCGCCCCAGACGCCGTAGGGCTCGGGCTGGAGCAGGGCGTGCTCGCGGCACTCGACCATCACGGGACAGCGGGCGCAGACCCGCTTCGCCGCTTCCTCCCGGGACAGCCTCGCGGCGGTCGGCTCCTTGGAGGGGGCGAAGAACAGGCCGGCCTCGTCACGCCGGCACACCGCCTCGGTGTGCCACGGGGCGTCCTGGTCCCTGTCTCGCGCTGGCACCCGCGGGGCCGGAACGGCAGCTACCTGCACGGACGAATGCGGCGGTTGCAGCACGGTCTACTCCTGACGACGGCTTCGCGAGCGAGAGACGATGCAGCAAGGCCTACCCGCTGTGCGCGCGCCTATGCACTGAGTTCCGAACCGCCGGATTCGGGGGATTCGCGACTGTCAATGCCCCAGATGTTTGCGCAAACTCCGGTCGGCCTTGCGCTGCACCCGGTCCAGGATGTCCGCGACGACCTTGCCCCGCCTCGGCCGCGCTTCGACGCTGCCCAGGACGGCCCAGCCGTCCACGTAGACGACGGGGGCCTCCGGTTCGCCCGAGTCGAGCGTGGCCACCTCGAAGCTGCCGAGGACGCCGCCGCCCATGCCGCGCAGCGACACGTTCTCCGGGACGCGGATGTCGACGCTGCCGAAGATCGCGAACGACTTGACGACGACCTGCTGGTGATCGAAGAGGGCCTCGCTGAGGTCTATCTCGACACTGCCGAAGATCGCGTAGGCGTGGATACGGCGGCCCGCGCGCCAGCGGCCCTTGCGGGCGGCGCTGCTGAACACCGCGACCACGTTGTCGTCAGGGTCGATCGGGATGGCGCCCGCGGTGGGACGCCGGGGGGCCGCGGGGTGGACGGGGCCGGTGCCCCGGCGATGGGCCGCGGGCAGGTCCCGTATGAAGACCTCCAGCTCGCCGACGGTCTTGGCGCGCAGCACCCCCTCGACCCGCTCGGCGTGCTCGTCCGCGGTGAGGCGGCCCTCGGCCAGGGCGTCGTGCAGGATGTCGGCGATGCGGTCGCGCTCGGCGTCGGAGGCGCGCAGCTCGGAGACGGCGGGCGGGCCCGGCTGCCGTGGGTCCGGCTTCTGGAGGTCCTGCTTCTGAAGGTCCACGGCAGCAGCGTACCCAAACACGATAGATCGCGACACCCCTGCGTCCCGGACGGGTGTGACGAACTGAGCCTTACCTCACAAGCTCGCCGTCGGCGGCAGGTTCTACGCTGGTTGGCGCTCGCCAACGGAGGCGGGCCGCCGTCCGTCGAGTGAGGAATGGGCTGAGATGCCTGAGTTCGCGTACACCGATCTGCTCCCCCAGGGAGAGGACACCACGCCCTACCGGCTGGTGACCTCCGAGGGTGTCTCCACGGTCGAGGGGCCGGACGGGCGGACCTTCCTGAAGGTGGAGCCGGAGGCGCTGCGCAAGCTCGCCGAGGAGGCCATCCACGACATCCAGCACTACCTGCGCCCGGCCCACCTCGCGCAGCTGCGCCGGATCATCGACGACCCCGAGGCCTCCGGCAACGACAAGTTCGTGGCGCTGGACCTGCTGAAGAACGCGAACATCGCGGCGGCGGGCGTCCTCCCCATGTGCCAGGACACCGGCACGGCGATCGTCATGGGCAAGCGCGGGCAGAACGTGCTCACGCAGGGCCGTGACGAGGAGGCCCTGAGCCGCGGCATCTACGACGCCTACCAGAACCTCAATCTGCGCTACTCGCAGATGGCCCCGCTCACCATGTGGGACGAGAAGAACACCGGCTCCAACCTCCCCGCGCAGATCGAGCTGTACGCGGCCGACGGCGGCGCCTACAAGTTCCTGTTCATGGCCAAGGGCGGCGGCTCGGCCAACAAGTCCTTCCTGTACCAGGAGACGAAGGCCGTCCTGAACGAGTCCTCCATGATGAGGTTCCTGGAGGAGAAGATCCGCTCGCTGGGCACGGCGGCCTGCCCGCCGTACCACCTGGCGATCGTGGTCGGCGGCACGTCCGCCGAGTACGCGCTGAAGACCGCCAAGTACGCCTCCGCGCACTACCTGGACGAGATCCCCGCCGAGGGCTCGGAGCTGGGGCACGGCTTCCGGGACAAGGAGCTGGAGCAGAAGGTCTTCGAGCTGACGCAGAAGATCGGCATCGGCGCGCAGTTCGGCGGCAAGTACTTCTGCCACGACGTGCGCGTGGTGCGCCTGCCCCGGCACGGGGCGTCCTGCCCGGTGGCCATCGCGGTCTCCTGCTCCGCAGACCGCCAGGCCGTCGCGAAGATCACCGCCGAGGGCGTCTTCCTGGAGCAGCTGGAGACGGACCCGGCGCGGTTCCTGCCGGAGACGACCGACGAGCAGCTCGACGAGAGCGGCGACGTCGTGAAGATCGACCTGAACCAGCCGATGGAGACGATCCTCGCGGAGCTCACCAAGTACCCGGTGAAGACCCGTCTGTCCCTGACCGGCCCGCTGGTCGTGGCGCGTGACATCGCGCACGCCAAGATCAAGGAGCGGCTGGACGCGGGCGAGGAGATGCCGCAGTACCTGAAGGACCACCCGGTGTACTACGCGGGTCCGGCCAAGACGCCCGAGGGCTACGCGTCGGGCTCCTTCGGCCCGACCACGGCCGGCCGGATGGACTCCTATGTGGAGCAGTTCCAGGCGGCGGGCGGCTCCAAGGTGATGCTGGCCAAGGGCAACCGCAGCAAGCAGGTCACCGACGCCTGCGACGCCCACGGTGGCTTCTACCTCGGCTCCATCGGTGGCCCGGCCGCGCGCCTGGCCCAGGACTGCATCAAGAAGGTCGAGGTCGTCGAGTACGAGGAGCTCGGCATGGAGGCCGTCTGGAAGATCGAGGTGGAGGACTTCCCGGCCTTCATCGTCGTCGACGACAAGGGCAACGACTTCTTCCAGGACCCGGCGCCGCAGCCGACCTTCACGTCGATCCCGGTCCGGGGTCCGGGCCTGGCCTGACCTGGACGAGTTGTTCCGAATGACCAGTGGTCGCAGGCGATCGGTGATCGTGTGACCTGCTGGTGGGTCTTGTGGGGGTGCCAGATCGCGTCGGCCATCGCGAGGACGCGTTGGCCGACGCGGACGGCGACGCCCTCGAAGGTTCGCCCGCCGTGCTGTTCCAGGTCGAGCCGGCCCTGAGGGTGCCGTCGACCGACTCGATCAGCTGATCGCACTCCCGGGTGGGCATCCCGGTCGGGGTGCAGACCAGGAACGCCCGCAGGCCCCGGAAGAACCGGGGCCTGCGGGCGCAGTACCCGTATCCGGCCCGACCGGCCATGTCTGACCGCTTCACCGTCGGACGCGAGCGGACGCACTCCACAGGCGTCCGGGCAACCGTGACAGGGTGGACGAATGACGAGGAACCGCGAGTGCTCATCCGATCTCCATCCCAGACCGTGGTCGAACACCGCCCCGGCCCACGGAGACCTCATCGCGGCGAAGGCACTCGTCTATGACCCCTGCGGGTTCACCTGCTCGCAGCCGGTACCCGAAGCCGAGGGCGCCGCTTATGCCGCCCACGACTTCACCCTTGACGGCCTCTCCATCCGGTTCCGCGCAGCCAAGACGACCCCAACCAAGGCCGGCCAATTCGTCACCGTCTGGAAGAGGTCCCCGGCCGGGCCCATCCAGCCCTTCGACGCCACGGACCCCGTCGACCTCTTCGTCATCAGCACCCGCGACCAGTCCCACTTCGGCCAGTTCGTCCTTCCCATGGACGCGCTCCGCCGGCACGGTGTCGTATCAGCGAACGGTTCCGGTGGGAAACGGGCCTTCCGCGTCTACCCGCCCTGGGTGACCACCACCAACCGCCAGGCCAGCAGTGCGCAAGCGTGGCAGCTGGACTTCTTCCTGCATCTGCACCAGGACGGGCCTATCGATCTGGCCCGCGCCCAAGAGCTCTACCACCCGTAGGGCGGCGCCGGCACAACCACAAGGGCCGGGCCGATGGCGCAAGACTGTGTGGGGCGCTGCTCCAGGAGGGAGCCCGAGCCGGGAATCCCTTCCCGGAGGGGAGGATGCAAGTCCATTCCGGTACGCCACTCCGGACTCGCCTGACAAGGGCGGTGATGATTCGCCTCCACGGGGAACAGTGGTCGCGGCGCGGACGCTGTGACACGTGGAGGTGATCGTCGATGACCGACGAGCAGGACAGGACCGAGTACCGCACCGAGCACGACTCGATGGGCGAGGTGCGGGTGCCCGCGCACGCCAAGTGGCGGGCCCAGACCCAGCGGGCCGTGGAGAACTTCCCCGTCTCCGGTCAGCGCATCGAGCGCGCGCACATCGAGGCGCTGGCCCGGATCAAGGGCGCCGCGGCCAAGGTCAACGCCGAGCTGGGGGTCCTGGACAAGGACATCGCGCAGGCGATCCAGGAGGCGGCCGGGGAGGTCGCCGAGGGGACGTGGGACGAGCACTTCCCGGTCGACGTGTTCCAGACCGGGTCCGGCACCTCGTCCAACATGAACACCAACGAGGTCATCGCCACGCTGGCGAGCGAGCGGCTCGGCCGCGGCGTGCACCCCAACGACCACGTCAACGCCTCCCAGTCGTCCAACGACGTCTTCCCCTCCTCGATCCACATCGCCGCCACCGCCGCCGTGACGCGCGATCTGATCCCCGCGCTGGAGCACCTCGCCGCCTCCCTGGAGCGCAAGGCCGAGGAGTTCGCCGACGTCGTGAAGTCGGGGCGGACCCACCTGATGGACGCCACGCCCGTGACGCTGGGCCAGGAGTTCGGCGGGTACGCGGCCCAGGTGCGGTACGGCATCGAGCGTCTCGAGGTCTCCCTCCCCCGGCTCGCCGAACTGCCCCTCGGCGGTACGGCCGTGGGCACCGGCATCAACACCCCGCCCGGCTTCTCCGCCGCCGTGATCGAGGAAGTGGCCCGTACGACGGGGCTGCCCCTCACCGAAGCCCGCAACCACTTCGAGGCCCAGGGCGCCCGGGACGGCATCGTCGAGACCAGCGGGCAGCTGCGGACCATCGCGGTGGGGCTGACGAAGATCGCCAACGACCTGCGCTGGATGTCCTCCGGGCCGCGCACCGGCCTCGCCGAGATCGCCCTGCCCGACCTTCAGCCCGGCTCCTCGATCATGCCGGGCAAGGTGAATCCGGTCGTCCCGGAGGCCGTGCTGATGGTCGCCGCCCAGGTCGTGGGCAACGACGCCACCGTCGCGACCGCCGGCGCCGCCGGGAACTTCGAGCTCAACGTGATGCTGCCCGTCATCGCCAAGAACGTACTGGAGTCGGTCCGGCTCCTCACCAACGCGACGCGGCTGCTCGCCGACCGGACCGTCGACGGCATCACCGCGAACCGCGAGCGGGCGCGGGAGTACGCCGAGTCCTCCCCCTCCGTCGTCACCCCGCTCAACAAGTACATCGGCTACGAGGAGGCCGCGAAGGTCGCCAAGAAGGCGATGGCCGAGCGGAAGACGATCCGTCAGGTCGTGCTGGACGGCGGGTACGTGGAGCGCGGGGACCTGACCTCGGAGCAGCTCGACGAGGCGCTCGATGTCCTGCGGATGACGCACCCGTGACGCGGGGGCACGTTCGTGTGCCCGGCGCGTGAACCGTGACACGCGCCGCAGCGTCGTATGCCTACGGCACCTAATATCTGGTCATGGCAGACGGTGAAGCGATGAGACACGTGGAAACGGGTGGTGCGGCAGGCTTCTGGGCGCCCGGGAGCCGGATTCTGTGGCGGTACCGGGAGAACGGCGGCACGCAGGTGCACATCGCGCGTCCCGTCACCGTCGTCCGGGACGACACGGACCTGCTCGCCGTGTGGCTGGCGCCCGGGACCGAGTGCGTGAAGCCCGTGCTCGCCGACGGTACGCCCGTGCACCTGGAACCACTGGAGTCGCGCTACACCAAGCCGCGGACCGTCCAGCGGGGCCGGTGGTTCGGCACGGGCGTGATGAAGCTGGCCCGGCCCGGCGAGCCCTGGTCGGTGTGGCTGTTCTGGGAGCCGGGCTGGCAGTTCAAGAACTGGTACGTGAACCTGGAGGAGCCGCTGGTCCGTTGGTCCGGTGGCGTCGACTCCGTGGACCATTTCCTGGACATCTCCGTCCACCCCGACCGCAGTTGGCACTGGCGCGACGAGGACGAGTTCGCCCAGGCCCGGCGGGACGGGCTGATGGACGACCAACAGGCGGAAAAGGTACGGGCGGCGGGACGGGACGCCGTGGAGGTGATCCGCGCCTGGGGCACGCCGTTCTCCGAAGGCTGGCAGCACTGGCGCCCGGATCCGTCCTGGACGGTACCGTCACTGCCGGAGGACTGGGACCGCACGCCCGCGCATGTGTCCTCATGAGACCCTTGATGCGCCCCCGGGCAAGAAACGTAGGATCGTCCTCCGCAAGGGCGCGCGGCGGCAACTACCGGAGCACGCGCTGAGCTTGACCGATCGTCACCGAGGGGCGGCAGGACGTGAGCGAGGGGTACGAGGGCAACACCGGCAGGGCCTGCGCCACAGGCCCCTGGGGCCGTCAGCAGGCCCCCGGGGGCCGCAGACGGTCCGCCGGTGGCACAGGAACAACCTCTGACCACGCGGGAATTCCGTTCCTGGGGCACGTATTCCGGGTATCGGAGTTTCGGCGGGACCAACTGCGCGCGCGGCGCGCAGCCCCGGACGGATGGATTCGACACGCGTGACGGAGCAGCCGACCTCCTTCGAACGCCCCCAGGCGGGCGTCGACCCCGCGGACCCCCGCGGGGCCCTCGTGCATACCCCGGCCCCGGCGCGCGCACCCGGCGCCGGCACCTTACCGGTACAGGGCCGCCCAGGCGGCGACGTCAGCGTTCCGGTCACGACGGCACACAGCGCGCCGGGCACGTCGGAGCCGGGCACCTCCACGCCGTTCGGCAAGGGCAAGGACACCGTGAGCGACCCCGCCTCCGAGCACTCCCAACCGGGTGCAGAGCAGACCGCCGAGCGCGAGACGCCTCGGCCGCGCCCCGCCCCCGAGGGCATTCCCGTCCAGCCGGCCGACGAACAGGGCCGGCCGGCGGTGACCACCGACGGGCAGGAGCGCCGCAGCGGCCAGAGCCTGCCGCCCGGCCGCCCCACGCCGATGCGGCGGGACGGCGACCGGCTCAGGTTCGTGGGGGCCGCCACCCGGCGGATCGCCCGTGGCATCGACCTCGACGAGATCGTCATGGGGCTGTGCCGGGCCACCGTGCCCACCTTCTCCGACGCGATCCTGGTCTATCTGCGCGACCCGCTGCCCGTCGGCGACGAGCGGCCCACCGGTCCGCTGGTGCTGCGGCTGCGCCGCACCGACCGGATACCGGCGGAGCGCGACACCGAGAACGGCTTCCTGCCGGCCGCGCAGCCCGAGCCCAGCGACCTGGACACGGTCGGCGCCGAGCTGTGCGAGGTACGGCCCGGCAGCGCCCTCGCCGAAGTGCTGCGCGGGGTGCGCCCGGTGTTCACCGACGCTCCCGCGGCCCGCGCCGCGCTGCCGGAGCTGCTCGGCGAGGACGGCGAGTTCGCCGTGCCGGACGGGCAGCGCGCGATCCTCGCCCCGCTGCGCGGCCGGCGCCGGGTGATCGGTGCCGCCCTGTTCCTGCGCCGCCCCGAGCGCATCGCGTTCGACCCGGACGACCTGCTGGTGGCCGCCCAGCTCGCCACGCACAGCGCCCTCGGCATCGACAAGGCCGTGCTGTACGGCCGCGAGGCGTACATCGCGGACGAGCTGCAGCGCACCATGCTGCCCGAGACGCTGCCCCGCCCCACGGGCGTGCGGCTGGCCTCGCGCTACCTGCCGGCCGCGGAGACGGCCCGGGTGGGCGGCGACTGGTACGACGCGATCCCGCTGCCCGGCAGCCGGGTCGCGCTGGTCGTCGGTGACGTCATGGGCCACTCCATGACGTCGGCCGCCATCATGGGCCAGCTGCGCACCACCGCCCAGACCCTCGCCGGCCTCGACCTGCCGCCGCAGGAGGTCCTGCACCACCTCGACGAACAGGCCCAGCGCCTCGGCGTGGACCGCATGGCGACCTGCCTCTACGCCGTGTACGACCCGGTATCGCACCGCATCACCATCGCCAACGCCGGTCATCCGCCGCCCGTCCTGCTGCACCTGGGCGGCCGCGCCGAGGTGCTGCGCGTGCCGGCCGGTGCCCCCATCGGGGTCGGCGGCGTGGACTTCGAGGCGGTGGAGCTGGACGCACCCGCCGGTGCGACCCTGCTCCTCTACACCGACGGCCTGGTCGAGTCCCGGCTGCGCGATGTGTGGACCGGCATCGAGCAGCTGCGGGAGAAGCTCGCCGCGGTCGCGCAGCTCACCGGGCCGGACCATCCTCCGCCCCTGGAAGCCCTGTGCGACGAGGTGCTCGACATGCTCGGCCCGGGCGACCGGGACGACGACATCGCGCTGCTCGCCGCCCGCTTCGACGGGATCGCCCCCAGCGACGTGGCGTACTGGTTCCTGGAGCCGGAGGACGCGGCACCGGGCCGGGCCCGCCGGCTGGCCCGGCGCGCTCTGTCGCGCTGGGGCCTGGAGGAGCTCAGCGACTCCGTGGAGCTGCTCGTCAGCGAGGTCGTCACCAACGCCGTCCGGTATGCCTCGCGGCCGGTGACGCTGCGGCTGCTGCGTACGGACGTCCTGCGCTGCGAGGTCGGCGACGACGTGCCGCAGCTGCCGCGGCTGCGGCAGGCTCGCGCCACCGACGAGGGCGGGCGCGGGCTGTACCTGGTGAACCGGCTGGCCCGGCGCTGGGGCGCGACCCGCCTCAGCACGGGCAAGGTGGTCTGGTTCGAACTCAACCGCGGCTGAAGGGCCGCGAGGACAGGCGAAGGGCGCCCGGTGTGCACACCGGGCGCCCTTCGGCGTCTGCCGCCGGTCGTCCCCTACTGGTCGTCGCCGCCCGGCCTGACCGGGTCGAACGGGTCACCGCCGTCGCCCGGCGGTGTCGTCGGCGGGGACGCGGGCGGGGTCTGGGTGGGCGGGGTCGTCGACGGGGAGGCCGGCGGGGACGACGACGGCTTCTCGGTCGTCGGCGGCGGGGACGACGACGGTTCCTTCGTCGTCGGCTCCTCGGTCGGCTCCTTCGTCGGCTCCTGCGTGGGCGTCGGCGTCCAGACCGGCTGGACGGCCGCGCCCTGCTGGGTCTCCAGGTCGAACCTGCTGACGTCACCCATCACACCGAAGGTGTACTGCGCCCAGATCCGCGCCGGGAAGTCACCGCCGTTGATCCGGGGCTCGCCGGCCGCCTTGTACATCGCGACCTGGGCGTGCGTCTTGGCGTCCTCGCCGAACAGGCCGACCGAGGTGACCAGCTTCGGGGTGTAGCCGGTGAACCAGGCCGACTTGTTGTTGTCGGACGTACCGGTCTTGCCCGCGACCTGCTGGCCGTCACGCAGCGGGTTGTTGCGCACGGACGCCTGGGCGGTGCCGTCGTCGACCACGCCGGTCAGCACCGACGTGACCGAGTCGGCGGCCTCCCGGCTGATGACCTGGTCGCCGACCGGGTCGGGCATGGTGACGTTCTGGTTGAGGTGCTCCGCCGACTTCAGGACGGCCGGGGTGACCTTCCTGCCGTGGTTGTCGAGGGTCGCGTAGACACCGGCCATCTGCAGGGGGCTGGCGCCCATGCTGCCCAGGGTCTGGGCGGGCACGGCCGCCATGCCGTCGGTGTCCATGCCGAGCTTGCCGGCGACCTTCACCACCTCGGACATGCCGACGTCGACGCCCATCTGCGCGAAGACCGAGTTGACCGACTTGTTCATGGCCGTCTGGACGGAGATCGGGCCGTAGTTCCGGTCGTCCTCGTTCTCGGGGGCGAAGCCGACCTTGGTGCCGTCCTCCACGACCGGGCGCTTGCTCGTGCCGTCATAGATCGTGTTGGCGGTGATCGGCTTGCCGTCCTGCGTCTTGGCCTGTTCCTCCAGGGCCGCGGCCAGGATGACCGGCTTGAAGGTGGAGGCGGGCTGGTAGTCGGCGCGGGTGGCGTTGTTGGTGTAGTGCTTGAAGTAGTCCTCGCCGCCGTACATCGCGACCACGGCGCCGGTCTTCGGGTTCACCGACGCGGCACCGGCCTGGACGTCTCCGTCCACCTTGCGCTTGTCGGGGTCGAGCTTGGCGGTCAGCTGCTGCCGGACGGACTTCTCCAGCGCCGCCTGCTTCTTCTTGTCGATGTTGAGCGTGAGGGTCCAGCCGCCGGCGTTGACCAGCGCCTCGGCTTCCTTGGTGTTGTCGGCGGTGCCCTCGGCGACGAGCTGCCTCTCGAGTGCCGCGTTGGCCGCGTTGACCAGGTAGCCCTTCTGGCCCTCCATGCCGGGGGCGGGCTTGGGCTCCTTGGGTATCGGGAACCGCATCCCGGATCGCTCGGACGCGCTCAGCCAGCCCTCGTCGACCATGTTGTCGAGGACGTAGTTCCAGCGCGCCTTCACCAGCTTCTTGCCGTCCTTCGAGGCGACGGCCCAGTCGTACTGGCTGGGGGCCTGGAGGAGCGCGGCGAGGTAGGCGCCCTGTGCGACGTCGAGCTTCTCGGCGTCGATGCCGTAGTAGGCCTGCGCGGCGGCCTGGATGCCGTAGGCGTTGCGGCCGTAGTAGCTGGTGTTGATGTAGCCGGCGAGGATGTAGTCCTTGGACTTCTCCCGGTCCAGCTTCAGCGAGATGACCATCTCCTTCAGCTTGCGCGAGACGGTCTGCTCCTGCGTCAGGTAGTAGTTCTTGACGTACTGCTGGGTGATCGTCGAACCGCCCTGCGCGCCGCGGCCCGACAGCGTGTTGAACAGGCCGCGGGCGGTGCCCTTGAAGTCGACGCCGGAGTCCTTGAAGAAGGTCTTGTTCTCGGCGGCGACGAAGGTCAGCCGCACGCCCTTGGGGACCCGGGACAGATCGACGTTCTCGCGGTTGACCTTGCCGTCGCGGGCCATGATCGAGCCGTCGCTGTACTTGTAGATGTTGCTCTGCCGTTTGGCGTCGGCTTTGCCCTCGGGGATGTCGATCACCATGTACAGCACGATGAAGGCGCCCATGCCCAGCAGGCACACGCCGAGGAAGGTGCCGAGGAGCTTCTTCCAGGTGAAGAGCCTGCGTATGCCGCTCTTCCCGGCCGCAGCCGACGAACGGTGGCTCTGGGGTGCCGCCCGGCGCCCACCGCGCTGTCGGGCGCGTCTCTCTTCCGCTCGTCCCATGAGTCCGATCTGCTCCGCTTCGTTCATGTGTGCTCACATGTCACACAGGTTCGCCGCTCGGGTCAGCTCAGAAAGCTAACACCGGGAGATAAGAGATAGGGCAGCCGATCCGGCCCCTTGCGGACGTGACAATCAGCACCCATTCCCAACGGAACCGACGTTCGAGACACCCCCAGGGTTGCCAGCACGCCAGAAAGTGATATCACTTAGCTAGACGGAAGCTAAGCAGGAGCGGCTTCCCAGGAGAAACGGGGGATCACCCATGTCCACAACGGAACCGCAGGTCACGGCCGACGTGCCCGAGATGCCGGCACCCCGGGTACGGGAGTTCGCCGCGCACAGCATCGGCGGTGGGCTCGCCCTGCTGCTGGGCCTGCTCGGGCTGCTGGCCGGCGCCGGACTGATCGCGGTCGCCACCTCGGTGCACGCCGGCGGCGCACAGGCCGCGCTGATCATCGGCGGCATCCTGGTCGCGCTCGCGGCGTTCCTCGCCATGTGCGGGCTGAACATGGTGGCGCCGGGCGAGGCCCGGGTCGTCCAGCTCTTCGGCCGCTACCGCGGCACGATCCGGCAGGACGGCCTGCGCTGGGTGAACCCCTTCACCTCCCGCACGAAGATCTCCACCCGCGTCCGCAACCACGAGACCGCCGTACTCAAGGTCAACGACGCCTACGGCAACCCGATCGAGCTCGCCGCGGTCGTGGTCTGGCGCGTCGAGGACACCGCCCAGGCCACCTTCGAGGTGGACGACTACATCGAGTTCGTCTCCACTCAGACCGAGGCGGCCGTGCGGCACATCGCCATCGAGTACCCCTACGACGCCCACGAGGAGGACGGCCTCTCGCTGCGCGGCAACGCCGAGGAGATCACCGAGAAGCTCGCGGTGGAGCTGCACGCGCGCGTGGAGGCGGCCGGTGTGCAGATCATCGAGTCCCGTTTCACGCACCTCGCCTACGCCCCCGAGATCGCCTCGGCGATGCTCCAGCGGCAGCAGGCCGGAGCGGTGGTCGCGGCGCGGCGGCAGATCGTGGACGGCGCGGTGGGCATGGTGGAGGCCGCGATCGCCCGGATCACCGAGCGGGACATCGTGGAGCTGGACTCCGAGCGGAAGGCGGCGATGGTCTCCAACCTGATGGTGGTGCTGTGCGGTGACCGGGCCGCGCAGCCCGTCCTCAACACCGGGTCCCTCTACCAGTGACGGTCCCTCCCGAGGGTCAGGGCCCGCAGCGCCGGCCGCAGCAGCAGCGCAAGCAGGTGCTGCTGCGGCTGGACCCCGCGGTGTACGAGGCGCTCGCACGGTGGGCCGGTGACGAGCTCAGGTCGGCCAACGCGCAGATCGAGTTCCTGTTGCGCAAGGCGCTGGCGGAGGCCGGACGGCTGCCCCGGGAGACCGGGCCCCTGCCCCGCCGGGGTCGGCCGCCCGGCGGATCGAGCGGTTCGCCCGGCGGCTCGGGCGGATCGCCCGCCGGATCGAGCGGTTCGCCCGGCGGCTCGGGCGGATCGCCGAAGGCCTGAACCACCCCGCGGGGTCGTTCTCCGGCCGCGACGGCGAGTGGCTGTTGCGGAACCGTGACAACGACCCCCCACCTGCGCTCCCGCACGCCCCGCCATGGACTGCACACTCGGCGTATACATAGTGCGTATACACGCGGTGTACAGTCCTTGCCATGTCCATCGGTCACACTCTCCTGGGACTCCTGGAGTCCGGCCCGCGCCACGGTTACGACCTCAAGCGGGCCTTCGACGAGAAGTTCGGTCACGACCGGCCGCTCCACTACGGCCAGGTCTATTCGACGATGTCCCGCCTGCTGAAGAACGGGCTCGTCGAGGTCGACGGCATCGAGGCGGGCGGCGGTCCCGAGCGCAAGCGGTACGCGATCACCGAGGCCGGCATCACCGACGTGGCGCGCTGGCTCGCCACGCCCGAGAAGCCGGAGCCGTACCTCCAGTCGACCCTCTACACCAAGGTCGTCCTGGCACTGCTCACCCACCGCGACGCCGGTGACATCCTCGACACCCAGCGCTCCGAGCACCTGCGCAGCATGCGGATCCTCACCGACCGCAAGCGCAAGGGCGATCTGGCCGACCAGCTCATCTGCGACCACGCGCTGTTCCACCTGGAGGCGGACCTGCGCTGGCTCGAGCTGACCGCGGCGCGTCTGGACAAGCTCCGCGAGGCGGTGACCCGATGACGATCCCCGCCGGTTCCCTCCTCATCGCCCAGGACCTGCGCAAGGCCTACGGCCCGACGAGCGCGCTCGACGGCGCCGAGTTCTCCATCCACCCCGGCGAGGTCGTGGCCGTGATGGGCCCGTCCGGATCGGGCAAGTCGACGCTGCTGCACTGCCTCGCCGGGATCGTCATGCCCGACTCGGGCTCGATCACGTACGCCGGGCGCGAGGTGACCGCGATGAGCGACGCCGAGCGCAGTGCGCTGCGGCGCTCGGAGTTCGGGTTCGTGTTCCAGTTCGGGCAGCTCGTGCCGGAACTCACCTGCGTGGAGAACGTCGCCCTGCCGCTGCGGCTGAACGGCTCGTCCCGCAAGGAGGCCGAGCGGACCGCGCTTGAGTGGATGGAACGCCTGGAGGTAGACGACCTGCGCAAGAAGCGGCCCGGCGAGGTGTCCGGCGGTCAGGGGCAGCGGGTCGCCGTGGCCCGCTCGCTGGTGACGAACCCGCGGGTGGTGTTCGCCGACGAACCGACCGGCGCACTCGACTCGTTCAACGGCGAGCGGGTGATGGAACTGCTCACGGACGCCGCCCGGTCCGCCAACGCGGCCGTGGTGCTCGTCACGCACGAGGCGCGGGTGGCCGCGTACTCCGACCGCGAGATCGTCGTCCGGGACGGCAAGTCCCGTGACATGGAGCGCGTCGTATGAGCGTCAGTCAGTGGAGCCGGGACCTCGCCATGGGGGCCCGGTTCGCCCTCGCCGGCGGACGCGAGGGGTGGATCCGGGCGCTGCTCACCGCCGTCGGTGTCGGACTCGGGGTGGCGCTGCTGCTGCTCACCACCGCCATCCCCAACGCGCTGGCGGAACGCGACCGGCGTGAGGAGGCGCGCAGCGACCACACCTTCGGCCAGCAGGAGATACCGAAGGCCGACGACACCCTGGTCGTCTTGGACACGGACACCACGTTCCGGGACATGGACGTACGCGGCCGGCTGCTGGAGGCGGAGGGCCCGCGGGCTCCGCTGCCGCCCGGCGTCCCGGAGTTCCCGGCGGCGGGCGAGATGGTCGTCTCCCCCGCGCTGAAGGAGCTGCTCGCCTCCGACGACGGCAAGCTGCTGCGGGAGCGGCTGGACTACCGGATCGCCGGGACCATCGGCGAGCAGGGGCTGGTCGGCTCGCAGGAACTCGCCTACTTCGCGGGCGGCAAGGGACTGGCGAAGCTGCTGGGGGGCCCCGTGAGCGGCGCCCGGATCGACCACTTCGGCAACGACGATCTGGGGTGGTCCGACCCCTGGGACCCGGTGCTGCTCCTGCTGGTCCTGGTCGTCTTCGTCGTGCTGCTGATGCCGGTCGCCGTGTTCATCGCCGCTGCCGTGCGCTTCGGCGGGGAGCGGCGTGACCGCCGGCTGGCGGCCCTGCGGCTGGTCGGCTCCGACAGCCGGATGACCCGGCGGATCGCGGCCGGTGAGGCACTCGCCGGTTCGGTGCTCGGGCTCGTCCTCGGCTTCGGGTTCTTCCTGCTGGGACGCCAGCTGGCGGCCTCCGCCGAGGTGTTCCACGTCAGTGTGTTCCCGAGCTATCTGAACCCCTCGCCCGTGCTGGCCGTCCTGGTCGCGCTGGCGGTGCCGGCGGCCGCGGTCGTGGTGACGATCCTCGCCCTGCGCGGTGTGGTCATCGAGCCGCTCGGCGTGGTGCGCACGGCCAAACCCGCGCGGCGCAGGCTGTGGTGGCGGTTGCTGCTGCCGCTCGGCGGGCTCGCCCTTCTCTTCCCGATGATCGGGCAGGGCGACGGCGACGGGAACTTCAACCAGTACCTCGTCGTCGGCGGCGTGATGCTGCTGCTGGTGGGCGTCACGGCCCTGCTGCCCTGGGTGGTGGAGACGGTCGTGACACGGCTCGGACCGGGCGCGGTGTCGTGGCAACTGGCCGTGCGCAGGTTGCAGTTGAGCAGTGGTGCGGCGGCCCGGATGGTCAACGGCATCGCGGTGGCGGTGGCCGGGGCGATCGCGCTGCAGATGCTGTTCGCCGGGGTGGAGGGCAATTACACCAGCGCGTCGCAGTACGACGTCTCCCGGGCCCAGATGAGCGTGGACCTCCCGGACGGCGCCGACGCCGCGGCCATCATGGGGAAGTACCGCGCCACCGAGGGCGTACGCAAGGTCACCGCCCTGTCCGACGTCTATCTGCGCGACCGGCGCAGCGAGGACTCCTACGCCCAGGTCACCCTGGCCGACTGCGCGTCGCTGCGCGAGGTGGCCACGCTCCCCTCCTGCCGTGACGGGGACGTCTTCGCCGTCAAGGGTTCCGAGTACGACAGCGAGAGCGACCACCTGGCCAAGCCCGGCACGACTTTGTGGGCCGAACCGGAGGGCGACGACGCCCACGCGGGCGACCCCCGGGTCTCCTGGACCGTGCCGCAGGACATCCGCCAGGCCCAGTCCCGCGAGGACCCCACCGGGTACGAGCGCGGCGGCATCCTGGTCACGCCCGGCGCGCTGCCCGAGAAGCTGGCGGCGTTCACGTCCGCGCGGCTCTTCCTGAGCCTGGACCTCTCGGCACCGGACGCCTACGACCAGGTGCGCAACACGGCCGCGCGGCTCGACCCCGCGGTCCAGCCCATGACCTGGCACAGCATCGAGAGCAACGAGCGCTACGCCGCCATCCGCACGGGCCTGTCCGTCGGCGCCGCCTGCGTGCTCGCGCTGATCGGGGCGAGCCTCCTGGTCTCGCAGCTGGAGCAGCTGCGCGAACGCCGCAAGCTGCTGTCGGCCCTGGTGGCCTTCGGCACCCGGCGCCGCACCCTCGGCCTGTCGGTGCTGTGGCAGACGGCGATCCCCATCGGGCTGGGCCTGCTGCTCGCCGCGACGGTGGGCATGGCCCTGGGCGCGGTCCTGCTGCGGATGACCGACACGTCGGTCCGGGTGGACTGGCCGAGTGTGCTGTCGATGACGGGCATCGGCGCCGGTGTCGTCCTCGTGGTGACCCTGCTGAGCCTGCCGCCGCTGCTGAAGCTGATGCGGCCGGAGGGGCTGCGGACCGAGTAGGACCGGATCCCGCACGGACCGTCGGCGTCCTGGGCCGGGCCCCGTATCGACCGGGGCCCGGCCCAGGACGCGGGCGTCAGGCGTCGTGGTCCAGGACCCGTACCGGCAGCGGTCGCAGCGCCTGCCGCAGGGCGGCCGCCAGTTCCTCGTACTCCGCGCCGCGCGCGGCCCCCGACCGCATCGCCAGTGCGATACGGCGGGTGGGGGCCGGGTCGGCGAAGTACCCGGTGAGGAGCTGGTTGCTGCGGGAGGTCTCCACCTTCAGTGCGGTGCGCGGCAGCAGCGTCACGCCGAGTCCGCCCGCGACGAGCTGCACCAGCGTGGACAGCCCGGCGGCGGTCGTGGTGACCGGTACGTCGTCGCGGCCGGCCTCCCGGCAGATGTCGAGGGCCTGGTCGCGCAGGCAGTGCCCCTCGTCCAGCAACAGCAGGTTCAGTTCGCGCAGCGCATCGCGCGGAATGCCCTCCCACCCGCCGAGCCAGTGGTTGAGCGGCGTGACGAGCACGAAGTCCTCGTCGAACAAGGGCAGTTCCACCACCCCGGGCACGCCCAGCGGCACCGCGAGCAGCAGCAGGTCGAGGCGCCCGCTGGTGAGACCGTCGAGGAGGCTGGCGGTCTGCTCCTCGTGCACCTGGAGGTCGAGGTGCGGATACCGGTCGTGGACGAGCCGCAGCACCGTCGGCAGCAGATAGGGCGCCACCGTCGGGATGACCCCGAGGCGCAGCGCCCCGGTGAAGGGCGCCCGGACCGCCTCGGCCTCCTCCATGAGCGCTCCCATCTCCCCCAGGACCGCTTTGACCCGTACGGCGATCCGCTCCCCCTCGGGTGAGAGCAGCACCTTGCGCGTCGTACGCTCGAGGAGCGTCACTCCGAGTGTCTCCTCCAAGGCCGACACGGCGCCCGAGAGGGCGGGCTGGCTCATGCCGATCGCCGCGGCCGCGTCCCGGAAATGAAGGTGCTCGGCCACCGCCGCGAAGGCACGGAGCTGGGCGAGACTGGGCTGCCTGCGCTTGCCACCGACAGTCACTGATAACTACCTCCGATCAACCCGACCGAGTGTAGCTATTTCCGTAATCAATCGAGCCTGTGCCAACATCAACAGAGTCCAACCCACGGGAAACACCCGCGATCCGGGTGTTTCTTTCGCTGCAAGGAGAGCGTGTGCTCACTGTCGGTGACAAGTTCCCCGAGTTCGACCTGACCGCCTGTGTCTCGCTGGAGAAGGGCAAGGAGTTCCAGCAGATCGACCACAAGACCTACGAGGGTCAGTGGAAGGTCATCTTCGCCTGGCCCAAGGACTTCACCTTCGTGTGCCCGACCGAGATCGCCGCCTTCGGCAAGCTGAACGAGGAGTTCGCGGACCGCGACGCGCAGGTCCTCGGCTTCTCCGGTGACTCCGAGTTCGTCCACCACGCCTGGCGCAAGGACCACGACGACCTGCGTGACCTGCCCTTCCCGATGATGGCCGACTCCAAGCACGAGCTGATGCGCGAGCTGGGCATCGAGGGCGAGGACGGCTTCGCCAAGCGCGCGGTGTTCATCGTGGACCAGAACAACGAGATCCAGTTCTCGATGGTGACCGCGGGTTCGGTGGGCCGTAACCCCAAGGAGGTCCTCCGGGTCCTGGACGCGCTCCAGACGGACGAGCTCTGCCCCTGCAACTGGTCCAAGGGCGAGGAGACCCTCGACCCGGTCGCGCTGCTCGCCGGAGAGTGATCTGACATGTCCCTCGACGCACTGAAGTCCGCGATACCGGACTACGCCAAGGACCTGAAGCTGAACCTCGGCTCGGTCATCGGCAACTCCGACCTGCCGGCGCAGCAGCTGTGGGGCACGGTCCTGTCGACGGCGATCGCCTCGCGCTCCCCGATCGTGCTGCGCGAGCTGGAGCCGGAGGCCAAGGCGAACCTGTCGCCGGAGGCCTACACGGCGGCCAAGGCCGCCGCCGCGGTGATGGCGATGAACAACGTCTTCTACCGCACGCGTCACCTGCTGTCGGACCACGAGTACGGCACCCTGCGCGCGGGCCTGCGGATGAACGTCATCGGCAACCCGGGCGTCGACAAGGTCGACTTCGAGCTGTGGTCCTTCGCGGTCTCCGCGATCAACGGCTGCGGCATGTGCCTCGACTCGCACGAGCAGGTGCTGCGCAAGGCGGGCCTGGACCGCGATGTCATCCAGGAGGCGTTCAAGATCGCTTCCGTGATCCAGGCGGTCGGCGTCACGCTGGACGCCGAGGCGGTCCTGGCCGAGTAACCCCGGCCGCCCGCCCCGCACCACAGGGCCCCGCCCACCTGACCGGTGGGCGGGGCCCTGTGGTGTGTTCGGGGTGCCGCTACTGCGACGGGGCGTCAGGAGCGGGCTCCGCGCTGACCGCTGTGGCCCCGCGCGGCCGTACCGAGTGCCGCAGCGCCGACTTCTGCGAGTACGACCGCAGATACCCGGCGACCGTGTTCGTCACCGCCACCAGTGGCACGGCGACCACCGCGCCGCCGATCCCGGCCACCACACCGCCCGCCGCGACCGACAGCACCACCGCCAGCGGGTGCACCCGCACGGCCCGGCCCAGGATGAACGGCTGCAGGATGTGCCCCTCGATCTGCTGCACCGCCAGCACCACCACCAGGGTCATGACGGCCGTGAACACCCCCTGGGTGACCAGCGCGACGACCACCGCCAGCGCGCCGGACACCACCGCACCCACCAGCGGGATGAACGCGAACAGGAAGATGAACACCGCCAGCGGCACGGCCATCGGCACATCGAGGAAGTAGATCCCGAGCCCGATGAAGATCGCGTCGATCAACGCGACGATGACCGTGCCCCGCACGTACGCCGTGAGCGTCCGCCACGCCGCCGGACCGGCCCCGGCCACTCCCGGCCGTGCTGCCGCCGGCACCAGCCTCAGCGTCCACTCCCAGATCCGCTTGCCGTCGTAGAGCAGGAACAGCGTGCAGAAGACGGACAGCAGGATCCCGGTCAGCGCCTCGACGACGACCGTGACGCCCTCGAGCCCGGCGGAGGTGATCTGGTCGGTGTTCGCCCCGACGGCCTCGCGCAGGTTGGTGGCGATCTCGTTGATCTGCTTGTCCGTGACGTGGAAGGGGCTGTTCAGCAGCCAGTTCCGCAACTCGTCGATGCCGTCCTGGATCTGGCCCGAGAGGTCGTCGATGTTCTCCATGACCTGCCAGGTCACGAACCAGCCGATGAGGCCGATGACGACGAAGCCGAGGACGGCCGTCAGCGCGGTGGCCGGCCCGCGCGGCACGCCGTGGCGCCGCAGCCGCGCCACCGTCGGCTGCAGCATCGCCGTGATGAGCAGCGCGATGACGAAGGAGAGCACCACGAGCTGGACGGCGCTGATGACCCGCATCAGCACCCAGACGGTGCCCGCGAGGACGAGGAGCCGCCAGCCGGCCTCGGCCGCGACCCGCACCCCCCAGGGCACGGCCAGCGCGGGATCGGGGCGGGTGGCGACGTCGGGCGCGTAGTCCGGGGGTGGCGGAACCTGATCGCCGGCGAGCGTCCGTGACTCGGGGTCGTCCTGCTCCCGTTCGGCCTCGGCGCGGCGTTCGTTGTACCGCTCGCTCATCTCGGTCAGCCCGGCACCGAGCCGGCCGAGCCACCCTGGCACTCGCGACATGATCCGTCCTCTTCCCCCGTCTTGGCACACCACTCCCCCGGGGAGCCCTCCGTCCGACCGTACATGGCGCGAGCCCCGCACCGGATGACGGTGCGGGGCTCGAGCGGAGGAACGGATCGGCCGGGGGCCGGTCGGCTCAGTACCAGTGGTTGGCCTGCCAGAACGACCAGGCGTCACACGGGCTGCCGTAGCGGTCGTTCATGTAGTTGAGGCCCCACTTGATCTGGGTGGCCGGGTTGGTCCGCCAGTCGGCGCCGACGGACGACATCTTGGAGCCGGGCAGCGCCTGGAACATGCCGTAGGCCCCGGAGGAGGGGTTGACGGCCTTGTAGTTCCAGTCGGACTCGTGGTCCACGATGTTGCTGAAGCACTGGAACTGGCCCGACGGCACCAGCTGCCGCGCCATCGCCTGGATCTGGGCGATGCTGTACGAGCTCGCGACGGGGAAGTCGGAGATGTCCTTGGAACGGCTGGCGGCGGCCTTGGCCTCCGCGCGCTCCTTGGCCGCGGCCTCGGCGGCCTTCTCGGCCTTCTCAGCGGCTTCCTTCTTGGCGATGGCCGTCTCGGCGGCGGCCTTGCGGGCGGCCTCCTCGGCGTCCTTCTTCGCGCTCGCGTCCGCCTGAATGGCCTGTGCGTCGGCCTGCTGCGTCAGCGACGCGGTCTGTACCTGGGCCTGCTGGCCCGCGGGGATGTCCGCGAGCAGCGTGGCGCCGGTTGCCGTCGCTTCCGCGTCGTTGTTCTGCGCGGTGCTGCCCGAGGCAACGCCGACGACGCTTCCGACAGCGGTGACCGCCGTGGCCGAAGCCACTGCGAATCCCCGGACCGAGATCCGGCTCACACGGTTTCCTTCCAGCATCGCCCGCTTCGGTGACCCTCGCGGACGCAATCGTGCCCCTGGCACTGGCCTCCCCAACTGCGGGGTCACGGGAGGCGCGGGCCCGGTGGGCAACTCCCCCGGGGGGAGCGCCGCGTGTTGCTCGGGCGGCATACGACATCGCTATGCAGTTGGTGCTGTTGCTTTTGTGGTGCCGTACCGCTGGGGGTACAGCTGTGTCGTATGCGGGGCCTGACAGGAGTGAGACTCTGCCGCAACACGACGGGGCAAGGCAATTCCGAGTTGCGTGTGAAAGCTCACATCTCGTTTGACGCAGGAAATTCCACGGAACGGCCACACGCGAAGGCGCCGTCCGGCTAGGCTCTTGGCCTTTTCCGGACGGCGCCAACTATCGCATAACCGCCATTACTTACTACTGACCGGTCAGATCTGCCCGTCTTCGAGCATTTCGGTCACAAGGGCGGCGATCTGGGACCTCTCGGACCGCGTCAGGGTCACATGGGCGAAGAGCGGATGCCCCTTCAGCTTCTCGACGACGGCGACCACACCGTCGTACCGGCCGACCCTGAGGTTGTCCCGCTGGGCCACGTCATGGGTGAGAACCACCCGTGAATTGGCCCCGATCCGGGAGAGAACGGTGAGAAGAACGTTCCTCTCCAGCGACTGGGCCTCGTCCACGATCACGAACGCGTCGTGCAGCGAGCGTCCGCGGATGTGGGTGAGCGGCAGGACCTCCAGCATCCCGCGCGCGGTGACCTCCTCGATGACCTCCCGGGACGTGACCGCCGAGAGCGTGTCGAACACGGCCTGCGCCCAGGGGCTCATCTTCTCGGCCTCGGAGCCCGGCAGATAGCCCAGCTCCTGCCCGCCCACCGCGTACAGCGGACGGAAGACCATCACCTTCTGGTGCTGACGGCGCTCCAGCACCGCCTCCAGACCGGCGCACAGCGCCAGCGCCGACTTGCCGGTGCCGGCCCGGCCGCCCATGGACACGATCCCGACGTCCGGGTCGAGCAGCAGGTCGAGCGCGATCCGCTGCTCGGCGCTGCGGCCCTTGATGCCGAACGCCTCCCGATCCCCGCGCACGACCCGGATGTTGCCCTCGGGTGTGACCCGCCCGAGCGCCTTGCCGCGCTCCGATTGGATGGTCAGACCCGTGTGCACCGGGAGTTCGGCTGCCTCGGGGACGTGGACGTGCCCTTCCTCGAAGAGGATGTCCACCTGCTCGCCCGGCAGGGTCAGTTCGGACATTCCGGTCCAGCCGGTGGAGTCCGTGATGGCGAGTTCCGCGCGGTACTCCTCGGCGAGGAGCCCGACGGAGGACGCCTTGATCCTGAGCGGGAGGTCCTTCGACACGACGGTGACGTCGAGTCCCTCGGCCTGCAGGTTGCGGGCGACCGCGAGGATGCGGGAGTCGTTGTCCCCCAGGCGGTAGCCGCTGGGCAGCACGCTGGGGTCCGAGTGATTGAGCTCGACACGGACGGTCCCGCCCAGGTCACCCGTGGGGATGGGGGCGTCGAGGCGACCGTGCCGCACCCGCAACTCGTCGAGCAGGCGGAGGGCCTGCCGGGCGAAGTAGCCGAGTTCGGGATGGTGCCGCTTGGCCTCCAGCTCCGTGACCACGACGATGGGGAGCACGACCTCGTGCTCGTCGAAGCGGTTCAGGGCGTTCGGGTCGGCCAGCAGGACGCTGGTGTCGAGAACATAGGTGCGCCGGTCGGGCTTGTGGCGCTTTGTGCTGGTCACCACGGAAGGACGTACCCCCTCGGATGAGGTCGGGGAGCGACGGTATGGAGCTGGACCGGTCGTCGGCCGCCCTGCGCGGGCCGAGAACCGGCCCTCCGCCTCTTCGTCCGTGCTGTGACCGCACGATCGGGCTGGTGCAAAGGGCCTCCCGGGCGGACGGCCCCGTGCCGTCCGCTGAGATCCGACACCCGTGGTTCGGGCGTCGACCTGTCTGGGTTATGCCCTCGAACGAGCGTCGCCATGCCACGGCATATGACGGCGTGCCGGTGAACTCGGCGTTACCGCGCGCCCTCGACCGGGTGCCGGGAGGTGGTGTGACGTGGGACGTCCCGTATCCGCGCGCCCCGCTGCGGGTACGTCAGCCGCCGTAGCGCCGGTGGCGGGCCGCGTAGTCGCGCATGGCCCGCAGGAAGTCCACCTTGCGGAACGCCGGCCAGAACACGTCACAGAAGTAGTACTCCGAGTGGGCGGTCTGCCAGAGCATGAATCCGGACAGCCGCTGCTCGCCGCTGGTGCGGATGACCAGGTCGGGGTCGGGCTGGTCGCTCGTGTAGAGGTGACGCCCGATCATGTCGGTGTCGACGGCCTCCGCGAGGGCCTCCAGCGAGGTGCCCTTGTCCTGGGCGTCGAGCAGCATCGACCGTACGGCGTCGGCGATCTCCTGACGGCCGCCGTAGCCGATGGCCACGTTGACCACTATGCCGTCGACGTGCGCGGTGGTCTCCTCGGCTTCCTTGAGGATGGTCTGCAGCCCCGAGGGCAGCAGGTCGGGCGTGCCGACGTGGTGCACACGCCAGCGGCCGTCGGCGGCCAGGGTGCGGACGACGTCCTCGATGATGCCGAGCAGGGGGACGAGCTCCTCCTGCGGACGGTCGAAGTTGTCCGTGGACAGGAGCCAGAGGGTGACGACCTCGACGTCGGTCTCGGTGCACCAGCCGAGGAACTCCTCGATCTTCCCGGCACCGGCCCGGTGGCCGTCGACGGTGCTGGAACCGGCGGCCTTCGCCCAGCGCCGGTTGCCGTCCATGATGACGCCGATGTGCTTGGGCACCTGAGCGTGGTCCAGGTGACCTTCCACCCGGCGTGCGTACAGCCTGACCAGCAGGCCGCGCAGCTTGTCGCGCAGGTTCACGTGATTGTCAGCCCCTCCGTACGGATCGGACAGGCCGCGGCGTGCGGCCCGGTCGTGGCCGCGGGCGGTCCCTGCCCGTGTGGCAGTCCCCGGAGGCGAAGCCTACCCTCGCCGCGGCCCTGGGCCGCCAACGGGGGCGGAACGAATGGTTCCGGCCGGTGGTTCGAGCCGCCCGGCGGACCATGAAAAACGGGCCGGTCCGTGGGGGGGGAGACGGACCGGCCCGAGGGGGGGTTTCCACCATAACCCTTCGTGAGTGATGCTGCGCGCATCGGCGTGCCACAACTACTCTCCGGAGCCGCACGGCGACACGGCGATGCCCGCGGAGCCCTTCGTTCAGGGCCCGCCGTCGGCCGAAACATGGCGCATACGCTGGGGAATCAGGCGTCCGGGCGCCGGGGGCCGGAGGATTTGCCGCACCTTGGGGCGCGCTCGGGCGACTTGTCCCGACATCCCCCCGACGGGTGACCCGGTTGTGAACGCCCGCTTGACCCGGAGCCACCGCCGGACGCGGGCCGCGGCGGTCCGGACCGCCGGCGCACGAATGCTTTGCCGACCGGTATCGCCGCCGCGCGGCTCGATGACGGACCCCCAGGCACCGCGCAGCCCCCTCCACTGCGCGGTACCGCACGCGCAGCTTTGCTTACGCGAATCACCCCGCCTAGAACCTACGCGCGCGGCCGCTCAGAAGCGAGCCGCGGGCGATAACGATGTGAAAACCCTCGTCGGATGATGCGGAAGTGCGGTGTGTGAAAGGAGCGACCCGCGAGCGGCCCGCGAGCGGCCCGCGAGCACCTCACGGCCAGGGCGGCGTTCAGGACGGTTTCTGTCCTCATTGCGTTCTAGCCTCGCCTCATGACGACGACCCTGAAGATCACGTGGGCCGCGGCGAGCGCACGCCGGGCGGAGCGGCAGTTCCTGGCCAGGCCGGCCCCGGCGGGGACGCCGGTCGCCGAGGTGGTCGACGCGATGCTGGGCGCGCACGCGCAGGTCCTCTCCGCGGCGGAACTGTCGGTCGGGATGCGGACGGACGGGGCGACGCGGGCGGACGTACGGGCCGCGCTCTGGGACGACCGGTCCCTGGTCAAGACATACGGCCCACGCGGCACGGTCCACCTCCTCCCGGCCCGTGAACTGCCCCTCTTCTCGGCGGCGCTGACCGCGGTGCCCAGCGGACCGAGCCCGTTCCCGCCCGGCGTACGGCTCACCGAGGAGCAGACCGGCCAGGTCGTGACCGCGATCGGTGAGGCGCTCGACGGCAGGTGCCTCACCGTCGACGAACTGTCCGAGGAGGTCGTCGCCCGCACGGGTCCGTGGGCCGGCGACCGTGTGATGCCGGCGTTCCAGGACCTGTGGCCGCGCTGGCGCCAGGTGCTGCACCGGGCCGGCTGGGCGGGCACGCTGTGCTTCGGCCCCAACCGCGGTCGCAAGGTGACCTACACGCGGCCGGTGCGGCGCGGCGGTGGGGCGGCCGCGGGGGTGGCGGCGGGGGGCCTGCCGGCTGATTTCGTCCAGCGCTATCTGCATGCGTACGGTCCGGCGACGCCGCAGCATTTCGCGCGCTGGCTGGCGGCGCCCACCGGCTGGGCGACGTCCCTGTTCGGCGAACTGGCCGCCGACGGCCGTATCGAGGAGGTCGACTTCGAGGGGACACCGGCGTGGGTGGCGGCGGGTGACACCGACTTCTCGCCCGGACGGGGAGGCCCGGACGGCCCGGCAGCGGGTGTGCGGCTGCTCCCCTACTTCGACGCGTACGTCATCGCGGGGCAGCCCCGCGAGCGGCTGTTCCCCGGAAAGGCGTACCAGCGCGCCCTCGGGGGCGGTCAGGCGGGCAACTACCCGGTGCTGCTCGTCGACGGTGTGGTGGCGGGGGTGTGGCACCAACGGCGCCGGGGCCGTCGTACGACCGTGACGGTCGAGCCGCTCGTGCGGCTGACCGCGCGGCAGCACCGGGAGCTGGGCGAGCAGGTGGAGCGGGTGGGCGAGGTGCTGGAGGCGACGCCCGAGCTGGTGGTGGGAGAGGTGACGGTGGGTCCGCACGCGTGAGGCGTCGCCCAGCCCGCGCGGGTGCGCGCGTCAGGCGGGCTTGCGAACGTCGAAGAGGTGGCGCGTGCTGTGGGCCACGAAGGGTCCCTCGGCCTGGATGCGCTCGTGCAGATCCCGGAGCCGCGGCTCGTACGCCTCGACGGTGAAGCCGGGGACCATCCAGACCACCTTGCGCAGGAAGTGCACGACGGCGCCGACGTCGTGGAACTCCATGCGCAGCCGCTCCGCCCGCAGACCGACGACCTCCAGCCCGGCGGCTTCGGCGTCGGCGCGCTCACGGTCGGGGTGACGGGCACTGCGCACATCGTCCGGCTGGGGCCCGATGAAGTACTCGACGAGTTCGAAGACGCTGCTCGGGCCGACGTGCTGGGCGAAGTACGTCCCGCCGGGCCGGAGGACGCGGGCGATCTCGTCCCACTGGGGGCGGACGGGATGGCGGCTGACGACCAGGTCGAAGGCACCGTCGGCGAAGGGCAGCGGGGCGTCCTCGGCCGCGGCGACGACCCCGACGCCGCGCGGACGGAGCAGGGCGGTGGCCTTGGCGACGTTGGGCGGCCAGCCCTCGGTGGCGATGGTGAGGAGGGGCGGCCTCGGGGCGGGGGCTTCGGTGGTGTGGGAGGTGGCCGCCCCGGCCGGCTCGCCGCTGTCCCCGCCGCCGACTCTGGCGAGGGCGAAGTCCAGCACCTCTCCTCCGCCGGTCTGCACGTCGAGCACCGCGCTCGCCCGGCCCAGCCGCTCGGCCATGGACACGGCGTACTCCCAGGAGGGGCGTTCCTCCGTCGCCCGCCCCTCGAACCAGGAGAAGTCCCAGCCTTCCGTGGGGACGGAGGCGCCTTCGGCGACGAGGTCCTCGTAGGCGATGGGGCGTGAGGGGTGCGGTTGCGGTTCCCGGATTTGTGCCATGGGGAGATGGTGGCATCGCACGGGCGGGGACGCCCGCTGTTTTCGTGCCGCCAGGCGCCCGGCCCCTCACCGGACCGCTACTGGAATTCAGGGGACGAGTGGATTGCGGGGGGCGAGGGGATTTCAGGGGACGAGGGGGCGAACGTCCTCGGCCGCGAACCGCACGAAACCCTCCGGATCGGGTTCGTCCGCCGTCGGCTGCAGTACGACGCTGTCGGCGCCGGCCTCGACCAGCCGCTCGACGGCCTCCGCGACGGCCCCGGCAGCTCCGGCGACTCCGAGGTCCGGAACGGCTGCGAGCCCTTCGGCGTCGAGCTCCGCGCGCAGGCGGGCGTCGGCGTCGTGCCCGGTGGCGGTGAGCAGATAGACGATGAAGGGGTGGGGCCCGGCCTCACGCCCGGCCGCAGCGCGCCCCTCCTCGACGAGCCGCCGTGCCCGGCGGACGCCCTCGGCGTTGGTGGCCGCGGTGAGGATGGTGCCGTCGGCGGCCTCTCCGCTGAGCCGCAGCGACCGCGGCCCGGTGGCACCGGCCAGCACGCCGGTCTGCGGGGTGGGCGGCGGCCAGTCGAGGGCGACATCGTCGAGCTTGACGTACCGGCCGTCGACGGTGACGCGCTCGCCGCTCAACAGGGCCCGGAGCGCGAGGAGATGCTCGCGCAGCAAGGTGAGAGGCGACTCGGCGCGTGCGCCGACCTGCCCCATCCAGTCCTGCACGCCGTGCCCGACGCCGAGGATCGCCCGCCCCGGGAACATCCGGTGCAGGGATGCGGCTTCCATGGCGGTGATGGCGACGTTCCGCAAGGGCACGGGCAACAGCCCGACCCCGACCCGCACATGCTCGGTCCACGCCAGAGCGGCTGCGGCGGTCGAGATCCCGCCTTCTCTGAAGCAGTCTTCCCAGAGCCAGAGTTGCTCCAGTCCTGCCTCATCGGAGATTCGGGCTACAGATCGGAGCCGTTCCGGGGCAAGTTGGGGGCGGAATACAGCGCCTAGCGCGGTCACGAGGTCCTCCAAATCCGGCACAGATCGGCTTCACAACTCCATGGTTGGCGGAACGCAAGCACCTCTCCAGCGGCTGTCACCAGCCTCCCTGGGCTCGCAGGAGTGGCCCACTCGTATGCCAGCCCTTCGGCGTCATCGGTTGACGGATTGGATCTCCTGGACAACTACATTCTGCTCCCCGCCGAAAGAACCGTCCGGCAAACGCTGTTCACCGACCACGCCTGTACCGGTCCAGTGGATCTTCCAGGTGACCGTCGCCCTGAGCTGATACGAACCATCGCCCGACGACCGTAGGTACTTCACGCCGCAGGACGGGTTCACGTTGGCCTTACCTTTGGCGTAGGGCTCACCGATTCGTCCGTTCTGGATCTGACAAACGCCCGAAGCGGGGTACGTCTCGGCGTCGGTGGTGCCCGGCTCGATCTTCACTGATACGGGTTCGGCGGTTGTGGTCGCCTGAATGCCGAGCAGTGGAACGGAGGCCGTCACGGACACAGGCTTGAACTCCGCCGCGTCCAGCCACGCCCAAGTAGGCAGATTCACTTTTGTGCTCGCCCGCGGGGCGAGATTCATCTCCGTCGAAGGGACGCGCACTTCGGCGTAGGCAAGCTGCGCGAGGACCTCGGTAGTGATGGCCTGCGGGATGTCGGCCGGTGGATCGTCGTTCTCGTCCACCCAGAAGATGGGCTTGTCGCAGTCAAGCGCCCCTGGGTCCCCCTCCCGGCCGGGCGTGACGTAGAAGTCCCACCAGTATCCCTTGCCGGCCTTGTCCTTGTTGAAGTCTTTGTAGGGGTGACCGTTGACATAGCGATCGCGCTGCGCGGCATCCCACTCGTAGCCCGTCGAGCCGGCTTCCCAAGTCGGTTCCAGGTACTTCTGCAGCTGCTCCGGCGTGTACTTCGGAGCGTAGTAGCAAGCCGGCGGGGTCCAGGGCGTCGAAGAAGTCACCGGGCCTGCCGCCTGGCCCGAGCCGTTGTGGGAACGGTCGAAGACGACGACTCCTGCGCTCGACGACAGGGTGCCGCCGTCTGAGTCACCGTGGGCGTCCGTCTTCGGAGGAGGCATCTGTGATCCGCCACCAATGACGTTGTCCGCCTCCGCGGGACTTCCGCACAGCAGCATCGAACCGATCGCAACGGGCACGATCAAAGCCCGGGAAGCTGGTCTCAGGGCTGGCACCTGTCGCTCCCCCTCTGGGAAAGGATCTTCTCAACGACCCACACGCCCTTGTCGTTCTTCTGCAGCAGAGTGTTGTAGAGCACGTAGCTGTTCTTGGATGTGGGGGTTCTATTGACCTTCTTGTTCTTCAGATACATGTCGTAGGCCTTGCTCTGGTCTTCGCAATACACGAGCGACCCGGTGCCCTCACCCTTGACGTTGACTACAGGGTCGTAGAAGCGATATGCGCCCGTGACACGCGCTTTGGCCTTGACATAAGCCTGAATGAACTTCTGTGTTCCTGCGGCGGCTTCGCCCTCGTAGTAGTAGAGGTACGGCTTGTCGAGAGCGTTCTGGTTGACGATCGCCAGGTCCACTGCCTTGATGGACTGTTCGCTGTCGGCCAGGATCGCGTCCTTCTCCTTATCGCCCGTCTTGGGCCAGTCGAAGGTGTAGGAGAGGTCAGACGGCAGGTCGATCTTCGGCCGGTCGGCCGAGTCCGCTGCACTCGGTGAAGGGGAGACGGACGCCTTGTCCCCGGTGTCCGCTCCCGCGATCTTGTCGTTGTCCTTGCTCTTGGAGCTGTCATCGCTCCCGCACGCGGACAGCGTCAGGGCCGCAGCGGCGGTCAGCGTGAGCGCTGCGAGGAGGGTGGGGCGGCGGGTCACGTTCGGCTCCCGGGAGGTGGCGAGGCTTCTCTTGAGCGAACCAAAGCTATACAGCGGGGTGCGGCCGCACCAGGGTGAAGGTCGTCAACTGCCGGGGTGTATGGGGAGAAATCGGCGGTTCATCGTCACCCTTGAGCCGTAACGGTTGCGTAACGCGCCGAGCGGCAGCGCCAACAGCGGTGCCGCGCCGGGCGTTTCAGTCAGGAACCAGCAAAGAACATGGGCCCGTTGGGTCCGTGGGCCCATGTGAGGGACTATCGGATCCGGATACGTTCGGGGCCGTGGAGCCACGGACGGGTGGCAGGACGGAGGGGGTCCGGATGGGCCGGCGTTGGCGGGACGGGCATGGGGAACTGGTCGTGCACGGGGGCGATGGAGTGCCGTCCGTCCGGGTCCCGCTGGAGGTCGCCACCTCCTACCGGGCGCGGACCAAGGGACTGTTGGGGCGGGACGCCCTCGACGGGGCGATACTGCTCTCCCCCGCCAACAGCGTGCACACCTTCCGCATGCGCATGCCGATCGATGTCGCCTATCTCGATCGCGGCCTGCGTGTCCTCACCGTCCGCACCATGCGTCCGGGGCGGCTGGGTATGCCCCGCTTCCGGGCCCGGCACGTGATCGAGGCGATGGCCGGGGCGATGGGCGAGTGGGGGATGCGGGAAGGGGCCCGGGTGGAGGTCGTGGTACCGGCGGAGGACGGATAAGAGCATTCTGGGGCCCTTTATGTGCCGACTTGTATGGATGGCTGGAATGCAGGCACGCCCCTGGGCGCTACGGCACGGAACACACGCTGCGGGAGCCCTTTTCCGAGCTCAGGCACCTCTATTGGGCCCGTGATCACAAGTCGTGGTCAGCACTCTTCGACGTCCGGAGCGTGGAGCCCGTCAGAGCTCTTTTCTCTGACCGCGGAGCCCCTGTGGACGTCTCGGACACGGTACGAAGGGATGCGGACGATTACGAGGGCCACAGTCGTTCGGGGTTCTCCTGGCGTGAACTGTCCGCTGTCGAGTGGGATGCCCCCTGCACCGACGGCCCGTCTCGGTACTGGGTCCGCCGCTGGTGCCGTGGCCGCGCAGGATCCCTCGTGCCCGAGGGACTGACAGCGCTCCCGGATGAGCTGTACGACTCGGCCGCCGTCGCGTTCGGAGAGGGCAACATCGCTCCTTCGCAGTGGCCGGCCGACGGGGAACTCATGCTCGGTGACGAGGTGTACCGACCTGTCTCCCCTGCCTACCGCGACCTGGTACCGGCCGACGGACCATGGCAACCGGTGTGGAAGGTGATGGGCACCCTGGCCGGACTCCATGGCGCGGACAACGTCCGGCTAGTCGTCTGGTTCGGTGGCTGAACGGAGACCCGGGGGTGTGCCCGGCCTCCTGCATGCAGGGGCGTCACGGCGACCACTCCTGTGCGGCGCTCCTCGTCGCGGCCGTCAGGGTCGGCTTGATGGCCAGTCGCGCCAAGGCCTCCCAGCTGCCCGGCACGACATTCGTGCGGTGGAGGAACCAGATGGTCTCCTGTACCGCGCTACAGCGCTGCCGCGCGAACGCGGCCGCGAGCAGCGCGGCGTCTTCGGCCTCCTCATCGTTCAGCAATCCGGCGGTGGCTTCACGGTCGATGAAAGCGAAGGCGTCGTGCGCAAGCGCCTGCCGCACCGAGGCGGCCCACTCCGCCGCCACCCTGTCGACCCACTGTTCAGTCGGTGGCTCTGGCGCGGTGGGAATCCCCATGTCAGCCCAGGTCCCGACCACCTGCACCACCCGCTCCCGAGTGACCTGGGAAGTGGTCGGCATGATCCGGGTCAGCCAGAAGTCTGCCTCGTCCAAGGTGTGGTCGTCGTAGAAGTCCCGTAGTTCCACGTCCCAGTCGTGCACACTCTGCCGTCGGTCCGGCAGACACGCGCGCAGTACGCGCCGAGCCTGCTCGCGTCTCTCCTCAGCGGGGGCGAGTGCCTCCAGTGCCTGAGACCTGCGGTATGTCAGATCGCGCCAAGGCGGCGGCAGCTCGCGTAGGGCGCTGGGCAGTAGGTGAGTGTCCACGAGTCGCTCTCCGTCCGTGGCCCGGCGGCTTCCCGAGGTGTGGGCGGGATGGTCCGGCCGCGCTGCCCCCGCTGCCATGGCCTCAGGAGTGGGCGTCCGCTGCCTCGGTGAGCAGGACTGATGCCTGTTCGACGGCGACACCGCGTTGTGCATGGAGAGTTGCCAGTTCCGTCGACCAAGCCGGAAAGTGACCTGCTCTCCACAGGTGCAACGCGAGCCAGGAGAAGATCCGCTCCACGATCCAGGCGCCGATGCGGGTCACCCATCGGTCGATGAAGTCCTCGGGGTCGGCGTCCTGCAGGTCGATGCCGAGCCGTACGCACTCGTGCCAGCCCTCGGTCATACGTTCCCGGGTGACGCGCCGTGCGTCCGGCATCAAAGCGGCGAGCACGATGCGTACTTCCTCCCAACCGGGCCGCTCTTCCTCTCGCTCCCACCAGCGGCCTTCCGGTTCGGACGGCGGCTCCGGCTGCTCCAGCGGCCGCTCGGGCAGCAGCGCCTCGAGAACGGCCCGAGCACGGGCGGTCAGCTCCTCCGTCGCCTCCGGGTCATCGGGTGTGGTGACACCGCCATGCCTGCCGTACGGAAAGTCGCGTACGACCTCGGGCAACAGCGGTTCCTCGCCCTCGACCGAGCGAGCCGCCATCTCCTCGTACACCGGCGTCCGCAGCGTGATGAGATGCGTGCGGGCCCAGCACCGGTCGTACTCGCCCACCGAATCGTCGACCACCACACGAGCCAGTGCCTGCTCGCCGTAGGGCGTGCCGAGATCTTTGAACAGGTCGATCGCCGACAGCACGGCCAGATCGGCGCGGACGCACGACTCGGCCGCCGCCGCGACCTCGGCAGCAGGCGGGGCCTCTCCCCGTCGAACAGCCTCCCGCAAGGAGCGCAGCAGGCTTTCGATCCTGTGGGCCGCCCGTTCGCGGGCGCGCGCGGACACGAAGCGCTGTCGCCGTCCGTCGGTGAGCGGCAGGTCGGGTTCCTTCTCGAACCGCTCGTAGAGCTCGTACTCGTCCTCCGTCCAGCCGTGCGTGGTGGGCGGGGCGGCCGCGATCGTCGCCGCGAGGTCGTCGAGGATCGCGGCCGTGTTCTCGTTGTGCGTCATGCGACCCCCAGGTAGGCCATCGCGGTCTTCGGGTCCGTCATCTTGCCGGATCGGATGGCCTCGTACTTCTCGGTGTCGCTCTTGGCGTTCCAGGCGTCATTCATCTTCCGAAGCTGCTCCGGGGAGACGTCCTGTCCCGCGATGCGTGCTCCCACACCGTGCTCGGCCATCGTCGAAGCAGGCGTGCCGCCCGGGCGTACCTTCGGCTCGTTTGCCGCCTTCTGCGCCCTGCTCTGCTTCTTGTACTGGAACCGGTCGAAGATCTTCTGCCAGTCCTTGTTGGTGGCGATCTCGTACCGGGCCACGCGGCCCGGCGCTGCTTTCTGCCAGTCCCCCAGCCGTTCGACCTGGCCGGGCAGGGACGCCTGCGTGGTGGCGTTCGCCCGGTTCTTGACCTCGACGACATGGACCTTGCCGTCCTTGCCCCGGTAGGCGACGTCGGCGTCCGGGATGCCCGTGACGTCGATCTCGCCGCCCCGGCCGTCGTCGCGAACCGGTGACTCTCCCTTTCTCGCCCGCTCAGGACTGTCACCGATGTCCGAGTACACGGTGGTGCCGTCCGCCGCCTCGTCCTTGGCCACGCGCTTGGTGATGTTCGCCTCGGCGAGATTCTCGGCGAGCTGGTCCTTGTTGGCCGAGTTCAGTGCCTTGGACGCGAGCTTCTGCCGGCTCATCGGGTCGATGTTCTTCTGCCGCAGCAGGTCAGTCACGTCGTCGATCGCGTCCGCCGCCTGCTTCTTGCTGATGTCCTTCGAGTCCGGGTCGACGTCGTGCTCGGCTCTCTTGAGCAGGTTGTCCAGCATGCTCTCCTGCAGGTTCACCCGCTCGTTCCGCTTGGCGTCCTTCATGACCTCCCGCAGCAGATCGGCCCGTGCGTCCAGCGCCTCCTGCTGGGCCCGGCGTGCGTCGTCCGCGTCGTCGCCCGTGCATTCCTTGCCGCCCCCTTCGGCGACGACGATCAGGCCGCCCTGCGGGGCTGCCAGGACGCCCGTGCCGGTGCCCGCGGCGCCGCCGACACGCGCGCCACCGCCGTACGGGACGCGCCCGATCGCGATGCTGCAGCTGCCGTTCTTCTCGGCCTTCTCCTTGGCCTCGTCGGCGTGCTTCTGGGCCTCGTCCGCGGCCTTCTTCGCGCCGTCGAAGTCGCCCGCCCTGGCCGCTTTACGTGCCTTCTCCGCCGCGTCGGCCGCCTTGTCGAGGGATTCACCGACCTCGGCAAGTTTCTTGAACTTGGTGAACTTCGTGATGGTCTTCGGGCTGAAGATGCCGATGACGTTGACCACGGTGTTGCCGATGGAGGCGCCGTAGTTGCCCTTCTCCCAGTTCTCCTTGTCGACGAAGGTGTCGACCGCCAGGTCGGAGACGAAGTCCTCGGGCGAGTTGACCCAGCCCCACACGGAGGAGAGGTAGTTCCCCTTGTCCCACTCCTCACCCAGTTCGTCGGACTTTTCACCCCACCAGTTCGTGGTGTAGCCCTTCAGGCCGTTCCAGGTGTCCTTGATCGAACCGACCGGGTCGCTGACGACGTCCATGGTGTCGGCCAGGAAGCTCTTGGTCGGGGCCACGAAGAAGCCCCGGACATGGTCCATGAAGGTCCTGTCGTGGCGTTCCTGGTCGTGTACGTCGCCCCAGAGGGACTTGTCCTCGAACGGTCCCGGAGCGAGGGGGACCGTGTCGTTCGGGCCCGCGCCGTCGTAGGTGATGATCTGGGCCGACGCGGGGATGTCGCCGTCGCCCGTGTCGCCGTCGCCCGTGGCTGCGTTCGTGCCACCGGATTCCGTGTCGCCACTGGCTTCGGTTCCGCCGTCGGCTTCCGTGCCTTCCTGGCCGCCCGCGTCGCCCTGGGTTTCCGAGTCGCCTTGGGTGCCCGCATCGCCGTTCGTGCCCGTCCCGCCGTCTGCGCCCGCACCACCGTCCGCGTGAGCGCCGCCTTCCGGGTCCGCGCCGTTGCCGCCGTCGGCGCCGGCGTCCGCATCGCCCTGGTGGGCGGCGTCGTCGTCCCCGGCCGCACCCGTCTCCGTGCCATCGCCCTGCGGAGCGGGGCAGGCCGTGCCCGTCACGGAGCAGATGGCCGACTGGATGCCGTCGGCGATGCGCCCGCCGAGGCCGCCCATCGACAGCGCGACGATGATCGCCGCGACCACCGCGATGAGCCCCGCGTACTCCACCGCGGTCTGGCCCTCGTCCCGGCGCCAGCGGATCATTCTTTCCAGGCTGAACGGCCGCCGCTCCTCCCTGTCCTCGGGAGCGCTCTCGAACCACTCACGCGACCGGGCACGGCGCAACAGCACGATGACCGCCACCGGCAACGCCGCCTGCGTGATGCCCCGCAGATCGCCGTGCATCAGGGTGCCGAACGACAGCCACACGATCCACGCCTGTACGGCGATCAGTGCGCGGCTCGTCCACACCCCGCCCCGCCACAGGCGCCGGGCCAGGTAGACACCGGCCACGCTGGGCAGCGAGTCGTACACCAGGATCCCGAAGATCTCCCCGGAGTGGTACGTCACCACCGACAGCACGGTGACCACGTAGACCGCCGTCAGCGCGAACTGCACCCACAGCAGTACCTGCGCCCAGCCCAGTTCCC
Organism: Streptomyces sp. NPDC047880; assembly: GCF_040706515.1. Classification (NCBI taxonomy): domain Bacteria; kingdom Bacillati; phylum Actinomycetota; class Actinomycetes; order Kitasatosporales; family Streptomycetaceae; genus Streptomyces; species Streptomyces sp. NPDC047880. The sequence continues at coordinate 215,135 of NZ_JBEZOK010000008.1, forward strand.
TCGGCAACGGCGTACGCCGCTCCCAGGACGGGCTGTTCTCTGCGCCCCCCGTCCCGTACGGGGGTATCCGGTCACCGGCAGGGGACATGCGCGACCTCAGCTCAGCTCGATAAACGGCCGTTCAGGACGGACATCGAGCCGAGGCTAAGGAACGTCGATCACCCACGCATGGGCCCGTGGCCCCAACCCTGGGCCCACTTCCTCCGACTCAACTCTCCTGGCGGGGGAAGGAGACCTCGACCCGGCGGTTCTTCTTGCGGCCGGTCTCCGTGGAGTTGTCGGCGATGGGGTACTGCTCGCCGTAGCCGCGGACCTCGTAGGTGACGTTGGAGTCGGTCAGTTCCTGGTCGAGGACGTTCTGCACGGCGTCGGCCCGCTTGCGGGACAGGACGTCGCCGTGGGCGGAGGAGCCGAGGTTGTCAGTGAAGCCGAAGACGCGGATCTTCGTGGCGTTCTGCGTCTTGATCTCCTCGGCGATCGCGGAGATGCGTGCCTTGGCCTGGGCACCGAGCTTCGCGCTGTCCTTGGCGAAGAGGACTTCGGCCTGGAGGGCGAACTTGACGTCGGCGTTGGTGTCCTCGCGGCGTTCGTCGCCGCTTTGGTCTTCTACGACCTGCTTGATGTCGAGGACTTTGGCAGTGGCCAGAGTGGCGCCCTCGGGGAGCTTCAGGTCCGGGTCGTTGGAGTCGACCTTGACCGGTGCACTGGCGGAGGGTTCGGTACCGGGGGGGACGCTTGGGCCTTCGTCGGCGTGGGCGCTCACAGCGGCGTTGAGATGGGTGGTGACCACGAGGGCCACGGCAGTGGCGATCAAGGAGAGGTGCTTCGCCGCCACGCGGCCCGAGGCTGGTGTAATGGTCACGGTGCGCCTCACCCAGAGATCTTGATGAGCGCGCTCGGGAACAGCGGCAACTGGAAGGTGACTTCGGCCGTGTTCGCCGGGGGCGAGGGGAACTGCAGGAACACAGCCATGGATTCCCCTGCCTTGAGCGCCGAGAATCCCGTGGTCGTCAGCGGGCGCCCATCCGTGTCGCGCAGTACGTAGTAACGCTTCTTGCCCTTCGAGTCGACGAGTGTGGCGCCTCCGAGCGACCTGCCATTGTTGATGATCTCGGTCTCGTTGCCACTCAGCTCGGCTGGGATCGTGACAATGTCGGAGCCGTCGTTCTTCAAGGTGCCGTTCACCGTGATGAACCCACCGGAGTCGCGCTCCGCGGAGTTGATTTGGAGAAGGAGGCCGCTCGGCCCCTTCACCTCAGCCAAGGGCTCACTGGCCTGCCCCTCCTGAGCACTCGGCTTGGATCCACTGGTCTTGGGGGCGGACACCGAAGGCTTCGGCTTCTCGTCATCACCGCCACCGCCTCCACAGCCGGCCACAGCCATTCCGGCCGCGACGGTCAAGGCAACCGCCCCCCTGCGGACCTTCGTAGTGAACCGAATGCTCATGGCTCTGCTTCCTTCAACTCGTCGTTCGCTGTCAGTCGGCCAGATGGACGTCGAAGAGGTCCTCGGGTTTCGGAAAATTCACAGGCGGATCACCCGGCTTCAGATCCCAGATCTCCCCGTCATTGCAGAGGAGCCGGGGCAACACCTTCTCGGGCGCATCCTCAGCGAGCGGCTTGAACGTACAGCGCTTCTCGATCACAGCGGTGGCGGACGCACTCGACCGATGGTCTGCCGTGCTGGGAATGACCGACTCGCCGACGGGCTTGTTGGTCTCGACCTCGACCGTGAACCCGAGGAGACCGGCCCAATTGCAGCCAAGCACTCGGGCGTCGTTCCACGCGGCCAGCTGACGTGCCCGCAGGCACGGGTCGCCGGTCGCTTCGGCATCACCGTTGAAGATGTCCTGCCACTTCGCCGGGTCGAGTACGTCGTTCAGCCACGCTCCGGCGAGTTGGTCCCGCCGGTCCTGCGCCGCCGCAAGAGCCGCCGCGTCTGCGGCCGTTTGGGCGCCGTTCCGATTGACCGCGGCCTGGCCGACCGCAAAGTAAGCGAACGCGAGGAAGAGCAGGCTCCCCACCACAGTGATGTAGATGGGGAATGCCTGCCCTGCGTCGCTGTACCGATGAGGTCGGATCAAGGGGCGACCTTGTTGATCTGCGTGGTCAGCTTGTTGACGATCGTCTGACCAATATTCGTCGACGCGATCAGAACCACGATCGCGACCACCACCGCGATGATGCCCAGGTACTCGACCGCCGTCTGGCCCTTGTCGCCGGCGCGGCGCTGCATCGCCTCGACCGTCGTGTTCTTCCAGCCGTTCACACGGACCTTGGTCGCGACGGCGGTCTTCAGCATCAGGTCGCTCATGGTGTTCCCCTCCGGGTTCGGCTGTGTCGCTTTCGACACGAGGAACGTACGGCGGAAGGTGCTGTCCTCCAGAGGGCCCCAGGGCCCAATTCCGGGCCCAATCACTCGGGCCCAACGGGTTGTTCGCCCATCGCGTCATCGGAGGTCACCCCAGTCCCCGACGTGTGTCCGGCGCCGTGCCGATCCACTTCGCCGCAGCCTCGGAGCGGCTGGTGCTGTGGAGCTTGGCGAAGATGCGGTTGATGTGGTTCTTGACGGTCTTCTCGCTGATGAAGCACGTGGCGGCGATCTGCTGGTTGTTCATGCCGGACGCGATGAGGTCCATGATCTCCGCCTCCCTCGTGCTCAACTGGAACCGCGACCTGTCGGGAGCGGCCGGACGGCCACTCGTCCACTCAGACGAAGACTGTCCCACATGCGGTTGCACTTGCGAAAGGTTTTCTGGAGAAATGGGTGGGAGTGGGGCAGGGAGGTGCGGCAAATTGCCTGCTGGAGCGGTATTCTGAGGTTGCGTATGCCATTTTACGGAGGTGGAAGTTCCGTATGCAGTCGCACTCGATGACTGGCCCAGGCCCTCCGGAAGGGGCGCCGTCGGGGCCGGGGCCGGGTCTCTGCGGAGTTGGGCCAGCAGGGCGCCCGCCGCTGTGGGGGTGAAGTGGGCCCGGCCCTCCTTGATGTCCCGTACGGCGTCGACCAGCTGATCGGCCGTGAACTCGCCGTGGACCAGGTAGCCGCCCGCACCCCGGCGCAGGGCCTCCTGGACGATCTCCGACTCCCTGCTGTAGGTCAGCATCACCACCGGCGCGATCTGTACGAGGTAGGGCAGGGCCGAGATGCCGTCCACTCCGGGCATGCGGACGTCCAGGAGGACGACGTCCGGGCGGTGCTCGTGGGCGGCGTCGTAGGCCTGGCGGCCGTCGGCGGCCTCCGCCACGACCTCGATGTCCGCGCGGCCGGAGAGCAGTGCGGTGAGACCCGCGCGGACCACGGGGTTGTCGTCCGCCACGACGACCCGGAGACGGTGGGTCGGTGGCGCGGCGAAGAGGTTCTGCAGGGGCGGCGGCTGGGGTGCGCCGGGGTGTGGGCTGATCGGGTCCGGCATCAGGGGCCTCCTCTCGGGTCGTATGGATCAGACTGTGGATGCGCTCAGTGCTGCCAGCGGGAGTTCCAGGCGAACCTCTGTGCCCTGGGCCTGACTGCCGCGGCCGATGCGTATGCGGGCGCCCACCGAGGCGGCTCGTTCCACCATGCCGACCAAGCCGAAATGGCCCGCACGGCGCAGTTGTTCGAGGGTCGTACCCGGGGGGAGGCCGCGGCCGTCGTCGTAGACGCTGATGCGAAGCAGGTCGCCGTGGACGCCCGCGCTGACGTCGACGCGGGTGGCGTGGGCGTGGCGGTGGGCATTCTCCATGGCCTCCGAGGCGATGGTGAGAAGCTGGCGAGCCACCGCGGGTGGGACCGGCGGGACGGCAAGCTCGCCCGTGGGGCGGTAGGTGGCGGGGAGTTGGGTACGGGTGCTGAAATCTCGCGTGCGCGCCGCCAGTTCCACCAGCACGTCCGTGCCGTGTTCCGGGTCGGATTCGCGCCTTAGGTCTGCGAGAAGCTCACGGGATTCCGCTGCCGCCCGGCGGGCTGAACGAGCAACCAGTTCGGCCTGTTGCTTGATCAGTCTGCTGTCCATACGAGCGGCGCCTGCCGACCCGGTCAGGCTGTCTGCGGCCAGGGCCACTCCGTGCAGCGTCTTGGCGACGGAGTCGTGCATCTCCCGCGCCAGACGGGCCCGTTCGGCGCTGACCGCCTCCGTCACGGCGAGACGGGCCTGGACCGTCGTGAGGGCCTGGGTGGCGGCGCCGAAGCGGAGCATGAGGTTGCGCAGGCTGGAACCGACGGCGCCGGCGATGAGGCAGAGACCGGGGAGGAGGGACGACTCGGCGATTCCGGCGTGCTGGCGCGCCGACGTGGCGTAGATCAGCATGAGGATCAATGACTGGAGCGACGCGAAAACGGCCGCGCCACGCCAGCCGTAGACGAGGCCGGCGAGCAGAGGCGTGCAGACGCTCACGTAGGCCAGCGTGGTGTCCGGGCCCGCGGAGATCAGGAGCAAGGAGCCGAAGAGAGTGTCCAGTGCCAGAAGGGAGGGATGGCGCAGCAGGAGGGGTCCGAAGCGTTCCCAGTCCCGGAAGAGGACGTAGGAAGCCATGAAGGTGACGACCACCGCGATGCCGACCAGACGGGTGCTCAGACCGGAATTGGCATTGATGAGGGCAGCCGGAGCGGCTAAGGCGATCATGGCCAGGCGGAAGCCGAAGACCTGACGGCACATGGCCTGGAGGGCGTTGATCTGAATGGGGATGGTCGCCGGGTCGGACGTCGCCGCCAGTATCCGGCCGGTCGTCGACGAACCAGCGGCCTGAGCCGGAGCCACCACCGGGGTCGACTCGCCGGCTTGCGGTGCCGACTTCACAAGTTTCGCATCCCGAAGTTCCGCGCGCCTGTGCTCCCCCTTCCTGATCCGCACCGTCCGCTCGGTCCGGGCCTCCCCCTGTGCCGCCGGCCAAGAGGGGGCGGGTTCCACGGGCCCTGTCGACGCCGGCGCGTCCGCCCGCACCCAGCCAGGGGGGAGGGCAGGCGTCGCGTACGTCACCGGAATGTCCGGCGCACCCGTCCGGACATGAGCCGGGAGGACCGTACCTGCCGGTGGAGTGGTGATCTCAGGCGTCCTCGGGCGAAGGCGCAGCAACCTGGTGCGTTCCTGAGTTGTCGACATGCCGTCGCCCCGTTCTACTCGCCCGTGATGGAACTGAAGTCCGTGCCGGAGCCAAGCAGCATTCCCGCGCCGAGGAGAATCATCGTGGCCGGAACCATGAAGGTCGTGATCATCAGGGTCGCCTTCGGGACCGCACGCGCGGCCTTGCGGCGGGCGTTCTGCGCATCCGTGCGACGCATGTCTTTCGCAAGCGCAACAAGGGTGTCCACGATCGGCGCACCCAGTTCCTCGCCCTGTTGGAGCGCCGTCACAAACATCGCTACCTGTTCCGAATCGTTGCGCTTGCGCAGTTCGTCGAAGGCTTGCCGTCGGCCCATCCCGAGATCCATCTGACGCAGGGTGATCCGAAGCTCGTCGGCCCAAGGGCCCTCATACTTGGACGCGACTCGATCGAGCGCTTGGCGGAACCCCAACCCTGCGCTGACGACGACCGCGAGTACGTCCAGGAAGTCCGGCAACGTCCGCTCGATCGCGTCCTTGCGGATACGGATCGCGGACCAAATCCCAACGTCGGCCCAGAAGGCGGCGAAGGCGAACATCAGAAGGGCTGCGAAGACACTGCCCTTGGTCAGGGCGATGAAGCCCCCGAACCCGCCGATCACTCCGTACACCGCACGCCTGGCCGCGTACCGGTCGATGGTGAGACCTCCGGGGTTACCTGCGAGGTCGATCTTGCGCCGATATTTCGCAACGCGCTTCGGCCCCATCAAGCGGAGAACGGAGGGCGCGTATCGCATGCCGAGCCGGTCGACCAGCGACCCCACGGCGTTGGTGCGGGTTCCACCGATCTCCAAGGCCAGCGCCAGGTCGCCAGGAAGCCGCGCCTCCGCCCGGTACATGCGGATGCCGGCGAAGGCTCCCCACACGCTGAGGCCCATGACGAGTGCCAGCAGAAGTCCCATGTGGCGCTCCTTCTCCTATGGCTCGGTGCTTCAGACGTCGATGCGCGACAGACGGCGGATGAGGAAGAAACCGACGCCATACAGGCTGAAGGCGATGATCACGCAGGCCTGACCGATCGGTGACCCAGTCATACGGTCCAGCGAGCCATCGTTGATGGCGTTCAACATGAACAAAGCGCCCACGCCCAGCACCGGCACCGCGTACGACGTCATGTTCACCTGCGACAACTGCGTCCGCACTTCGCGCCGCGTCTCCTTCCGCTCCTCCAGCGTCTCCGTCAGGTTCCGCAGGGCGCTGACGACCTGGCCGCCCGCCCGGTTGGACAGGACCAGCGTGGTGACGAGGACGATCAGTTCACGGGACGGCAGACGGTCCGCCAGCTCGCCCAGGGCGTCGTCCATCGAGGCGCCGACCGCCAACTGTGCCGCCACCTTGCCCAGTTCCTCTCCCGCCGGGGCCTCCATCTCCTCGGCGGCCATGCCGATCGCCGTACGCAGGGCGAGGCCCGCCTGTGTGGCATTGGCGAGAATCCGGGCCATTTCGGGAAGTTGGTTGATGAACTTCTCAATACGCTTCTGGCGCTGCCAATTGAGGAACTGGAATGCCACCCACATGCCCAACAGCCCCGCCAGCGGCCCGAAGAACGGTGCCAGGGCCGCCTGGCCGATCAGCCACAGGCCCGCGACCGTGGCGAGCATGTAGACGAAGAACTCGCCCGGGGTGATGTCCAGGCCGGTCGCCGCCAGGCGCAGTTCGAGCTTCTTGCCGAGCCTGGTGCGCCGCAGCCGGCGGTCGATGCCGCGGAAGTTGCGGCGCCGGCCGCCCGCCGGGACCTGGCCCGTGGCGGACAGGCGGTCCACCAGGGCCTGCCGCTGTGCCTTGCCCATGGCGTAGGAGTGCAGGCCGGCGACCACGAGGACGCAGGTCAGCAGGGTGATGCCGGTGGTGAGCGTGATGAGCGGTTGCAGTTCCATCGGTCGGTCCTACCTGGCTTCTCGGGTGGCTAGCTGGTCCGCTGTCCGGGCGATGCCGAACGCCTGGGGAAGGGGCTGGCTCGCCATGTAGAGGCGGTCGGCGGTGCGGCGCGGTAGCGGGAAGTACTCGAAGACGCCGTGGATACGGCCGTCGGAGGTCATGGGCTGCGCGTGGAAGCGGGCGACCGTGACCAGTCGGTACGGGTCGCTGCCGTGGCTGTCCATCAGCGCGATCTCGGTGATGCGGCGGGCGCCGTCCGCGAACCGGGTCAGCTGCACGATGACGTCGACCGCGCTGTTGATCTGGTCGTGCAGCGCCACGAAGGGGATCTCCACGTCCGACATGGACGCCAGGGTCTGCAGCCGCATCAGCGCGTCCTCGGCGTTGTTGGCGTGGACGGTGGCGAGGGAACCGTCGTGTCCGGTGGACATCGCCTGGAGCATGTCGAGGGACTCGCCGCCGCGGACCTCACCGACGACGATCCGGTCGGGGCGCATGCGCAGGGAGTTGCGGACGAGGTCGCGGATCGTCACCTGGCCCTTGCCCTCGACGTTGGGCGGGCGGGACTCCAGGCGGATCACGTGCGGCTGCTGGAGCTGGAGTTCGGCGGAGTCCTCGATGGTGATGATGCGTTCGCCCTCGGGGATGAGCCCCGACAGGGCGTTCAGCAGGGTCGTCTTGCCGGTGCCTGTCGCGCCCGAGACGATGATGTTGAACTTCGCCTGCACCAGCCCCGCCAGCAGGTACAGCATGTGCTCGTCGAGCGAGCCGAGGCCGATCAGCTCCTGGAGGGTGAAGGAGCGCGGGAAGCGGCGGATGGTGAGGGTGGCGCCGGTCAGGGACAGCGGCGGGATGATGACGTTGACGCGCTCGCCGGAGGGCAGGCGGGCGTCGACCATCGGGTTCGATTCGTCGACCCGGCGGTTGACCGTGGAGACGATGCGCTCGATGGTCTGCATGAGCTGATCGTTCGAGGCGAAGCGCAGCGGCAGTTGTTCGACCCGCCCGCCGCGCTCCACGAAGATCGCGTCCGGGCCGTTGACCATGATCTCGGTGATGGAGGCGTCTTCCAGGAGCGGCTCCAGGATGCCGAGGCCGAGTGCCTCGTCGACCACCCTGCGGATCAGCTGCGCGCGTTCGACCGTCGACAGGACCGGGCCCTCGCGGCTGATGATGTGTCCCAGCACCCGTTCCAGCCGGGCCCTGCGTTCGGCGGCGGCCAGCGAGCTCATCTCCGCGAGGTCGATCTCCTCCAGGAGCTTGGCCCGGTAGGAGGCGACCATGTGGCCGTCCTCGCCCCGGTTGCCCTTCTCCTCGGGGGTGTTGATGCGTGCTCGCAGGCTCATGAGTGCGGTGCTCCTAGCTCTTCCTTCAGTGGTCGCGCGGCATCGTGGCGGTCTTGACGGCCGGGTCGAACCTCCAGCCCGGCACGAGGGACGGGATCTGCACGGTGGCCGTGACCGTGACCTCGTCCCCGCCGATCGACGGGGGGCAGCTCGTTCCGTCGGCCAGCCAACTGCTCACGGCGGCCTTGCAATCCGCCTCGGACGGCCCTCCCAGCGACGCGCTGCGCGCCCCCGCCCGGGCCGCCGTACCGGCTTGCTGTGCCGTGTACGCGATCAGCCCCAGCTGTACGGCCGCCAGGGCGACGAGGAGCAGGATCGGCAGGAAGCCGATGTACTCGATGGCGACTTGGCCGCGGTCGCGGCGCTCGGGGTCACGGGGCATCCGAGTCCGCCTCCTCGACCGCACCGGCGTGGCCGTTGACCGTGAACCCGAAGGACAGTGTGCCGGGGAAGAGGACCGGGACCTCCAGGTCCACGTCCGCGGTGACGTAGCCGATGCCGCCGCACGTCACTTCGGCACCCGATCGCCATGCGTCCGACAGGTGCCTGAGCCCGGCCTCCTCACACGCGGCCTGCCGCGTTCCCCGTGTGGCCGCCGTCCCCTCACGCACCGCCTCGTCCGCCGCGTTCCCCGCGAGGACGAACGTGTAGCCCACGAGGACGGCCTGCCACAGTGCGATGAGCGTCACGATGATCGTCGGCGTCATCCCGAGGAACTCGATCGTGACCTGACCCTTGTCCCGCTCCCTCAAGAGCACCCTCACCCCTCCTTCCTCCGCCGAAAGCTCCCCGCTCCCCGGCCCCCCTTCTGGGCACCGTCCGCGGTCTTGACCAGGCCCAGTTCTCCCGCCAGGCCCCACAGGGCCTGCTTCACAGCGCTCTTGTTCTCCAGTTCGTGGATGCGGCCCGCGTCCACGACGCTCTGCAGTTCCTTGAAGTTGGCGGGGACCACGGTGGCCGCGACCTCCGTGCCGGTGATCTTCTGGATCAGGGGCGGCTGGATCTCCGTAGCGCGCGAGTGCCGGTTGACGACGACGGTCGTCTCCTCGGCCTTGCGGATCTGCAGCCGGTCCCACATCCGCACGGCCCGTTTCGCGCCCCGTACTGCGACCACGTCCGGCGTGGTGATCAGCAGGGCCCGGTCGGCCATCTCCACGGCGGCCGCGCCGGCGCCGCCGAGCTGGGCGCCGCAGTCGATGACGACGACCTCGTAGCGGGAGCGCAGGGCGCTGACGATCTGCCGGGCGGCGCGGTCGGTGACGTCCTCGCCGCGTTCGCCCTCGGCGGGGGCGAGCAGCAGGGCGACGCCGGTGTCGTGGCGGAAGACCGCGTCGGCGAGGACGCGCGGGGAGATGTCGTTGATCGCGGCGAGGTCGACGACCGAGCGGCGGAACTGGACGTCCAGGTAGGAGGCGATGTCGCCGGCCTGGAGGTCCATGTCGACCAGGGCGGTGCTGCGGCCGGAGGCCTGGGCGGCCAGGGCGAGCTGGATCGCGGTCAGGGTGGTGCCGGTGCCGCCCTTCGCGCCGCTGACCGTGACGACGGTGCCGCCGACGCCGGTGAACACGTCGCCGCCGGCACCGAGGTGCCGTCGTACGCCGACGGACCACTGGGCGACGGCCTGGACGCGGCTGGCGAGTTCCTCGTAGCTCAGCGGCAGGGCGACCAGGCCGCGGGCGCCGTAGTCCATGGCGGCCTGGAAGAGGCCGGGGCTCGCGTCGGAGGTGACGAGGATGACGCCGACGGCCGGGAAGCGCAGGGCCACTTCGCGGATCAGTTCCAGCGCGGGGACGGGGCCGATCCGTTCGTGGACGATCACGACCTCGGGCAGCTCGTCGACCGACTCGGCGGCCAGCCGCGCGAGGGTGTCGACGAGCTGGGTGGAGTCGACCACGGGTGCGACGGGCTCGGCGTCCGGGAGCTGGCTGAGCAGTGTCGTGACGGACCGGACCGCGTCCGTGTCACCGACTGCCGGGAGGATCCTCGTGGGCATGGCAGCCTCTCACTTGTCCTTCGCGAGTTCGTACGTCCGGTCCCGCTCGGGGACGGTGGTGTCGCTGCCGGGCGCGACGAGGGCGAGCCGGACGCGCTTGGCGAACGACTCGGCGTAGGTGATGCGCTGGGCGTCGAGGGCGGACAGTGCGAAGGTGATGGGGACGGCGTCGGTGGGCTGCTGGGTGCGGTTGCCCTCGTCGGGCTTGAGCGCGGTGAGTTCGCCGACGTCGAGGACCTTGGCGTTGGTGACGATGATCTTCGACTGGTCGGGGTCGCCCTCGCGGGCGCCCTCGAAGGTGGCGTAGACGTTGACCGAGGCGCCGGGTGTGATCTTGCCTGCCACGCCGGTCGCCGCGTCGATCATGATGGCGACCTCCTGCTGGCCGGGCTGGAGGGCCGGCTGGCGGACGATCATGTCGGACTGGAGCAGGGAGCCCGCGCGCAGTGTGGTCACGGCGATCTTGCCCTGTATCTCCCGCAGATCGGTGACCGCGTTGCCGGACAGCCACCGTTCGGGCATCTCGATCTTCTCGAACTGGCCCGTGCTGAGGGTGGTGTAGGGCGGCACGTCGGACTTGAGCCGGTACGCGGCGACCTCGGGGCCGACCTTCGACTTCACGTCGCTGATGACGGAGAGCACGCCGGCGAAGGCGCCGAGGGCGCAGACGACCGACAGGAGCAGGAGAATCACGCCGCGGCGCTGACGGGAGTTCATGAACCGTACAACCTCGTTGTGGATATCGGTCGAGCGGGATCGGAACGGTGCTGATGAGCGGTGTCAGCGTCAGCCGACGGCCGTTCGGTTCTCGAGCTGCTGGTGGGGTGGGCTGTCGTGGGCGGGTGGCGTGGCCGAGCAGAACACGCAGCGGTCCCCGATGACGTCGATGCCGCACCAGTGGCACCGGCTGCGCCGGACGGAGGTGACCAGCTGGTAGAGGACGGACAGGTCGGGCAGGTAGCTGCAGAACTCGATGAGCTTGCCGGTGCCCCACCAGCCGGGCGATTCGGCCGGGAGCGGGATCTCGCGCAGCCCCTGCACCTTCCAGGAGGGGGCGAGGGTGCCCGTGACCCAGTCGGACTGGAGCTGTCCTTTGGCGATCAGCATCCAGGTGCCGAACTCGGGTCCGGGCAGGGCGGCTTCGGGGGTGATCCTGACGAGCCGCGGCTCGGGGTGGGCGAGGACGCCGAACTGGCTGCCTGGCACCCAGGACTTGGCGTGCGACTTCAGGCCGACGGGGACGCGGTCGAGGCGGGCGACGGAGTTCAGCAGCGCGCCGGCGTGGATGTAGTGGACGAGCAGCCGGCCGGCCGAGGCGAGCACGCCGGGGCTGATGTCGCAGGAGGCGAGCTGACGTAACTGGCGGGCCAGGACGGCCAGTCCGAGAGGTGGCAGGTCCGGCCGGAACAGGGCGATGCGGTCGCTCTCCATGAGCGAGCGCAGCGTGTGCAGCCGTCGCTGCACCGCGGTGGGCGCGGCCGGTGAGCAGACCACGATCACGTGCCCGTGGTGTTCCACCAGGGCCTGCATCTCGGCCAGCGCCTGCTCCAGGGGGCGTCGGTCGATGTCCCGGAGCACGACGGCGGGCAGGGTGCGTTCGTCCTGTGGCGGCAGCGCCATGTCGGCGCCGGTCACGGCAATGGCAGTTGGCACGCGCAGCTCCCCGTTTCCCCATGCCGGTCGGAACGCCGGGTGTCACTCCGGCGCACCGAGTCGACTTCACTGCGTGACTACCTGAGCACTGTATCCACGCCTCTGTGACCGGAGAACAGCGTTTGTGTAGCTGGAGAGCAACTGTCGTTGCACAAGAGGCGTCAAAACGGGGCAGGTTGAGCATCTTGCCGATCGTCGAGGCGTGTCCGGGGCGGTGCCGTGCGGTGGGCCCGGCGGGCCCAGTGGTGACGGTGGGCCTTCGTTTGGGCCCTGAGGCCCACGCCTGACGCAGCGTCGCGTACCTACGCTCGCCGTCCGGAAAGCACACACGGCCGGACGGCACGCGGCCGGACGGCACGCGGATCGGCGAGGAGGGGTGCCGTATGGCGGACGGGGGCGGCATACCGGCGTACGGGCGCAGACCGGTCTTCGACGACCGGGGGGCGACCGGCACCGAGTACCTCGGGATGGTCGTCGTCAGCGCGGCGATCGTCCTGGCCCTGTCGGCCACCGGTGCCGGCCAGTTGATCTACGACAGGATCGCCGCGCAGGTCTGCCGGGTCGCCGGCGGCGGCGACTGCGGGACGGCCGGGCCCGGGCCGGACCAGCCGCTCACCGACGCGGACTTCGAGCCGGCGCTGTGCCAGGTCTCGTCCGTCACCGACAAGGCGGGCTCCAAGGCGAAGATCCTCTTTTGGGAGATCGGCAAGGAGTACGGCTTCCAGGAGCAGCGCCTGAAGGCGAACACGGACGTCAACGGGGACGGCAAGGTCGACGACAGCGACCAGATGGTCTACCTGACGTTCACGGACGCGGCGTCGGTGGCCGCCAAGAAGGACTTCAAGCCGGGCATGAAGGTGGGCCGGTTCGGCGCGGACAAGGTGGAGCTGGGGCTCGGCATCAAGGTGACCAACGGTGACACCTGGGTGTTCCAGAGCCCCGAGGAGGCCCAGCGGTTCCGGGACGACGTGGAGAAGCTGCAGATGTACGAGATGCGGCGGACCATGCCGGGCGGCGCGGAGGCGAGCGTCGGCGACAGCATCCTCTACCTCTTCGGGAAGGGGCCCCTGAAGGACGAGGAGGACACGCAGAACCGCATCGAGGAGCACCTCGGCGACAACCGCAAGATCACCTACGGCAAGGTGGGCCTGGAGGCCTCGGCGTCGGCCGGCCTGAAGATCTCCGCGGGCGACGAGAAGAAGCTGAGCGCCGCGCTCGGCGGCACGTTCAAGTACGCGCCGGAGGTCACCTGGACCGACAACTCCTACAAGAACACCAAGTCGTACACCTACTCCTCGTCCATCGAGTACGGCTCCAAGGTGGGGTACGAGGCGGGCCCGCTCAGCGGTGAGTACGCGGCGAACACGACGCAGACCGGCACCATCACCGTCACCTACGACAAGAAGACCGGCAAGCTGGTCCGTGTCGACATGACCCGCACGGTCGAGGAGGGCGGCCAGAAGGACGGCGCCAAGGCGGGCGGCGACAACGGCAAGAAGGACGGGGACAAACGGGGCGGGAACGCCGGGGTGAAGGGCACCGGCTCGCAGACCGGCATCGAGATCGTCACGAACACGCTCACCTTCGATCCCGGCCCGGCGGGCGACCGGGACCGGGCGGTCGCCGAACGCTGGCTGGACAGCAACAACGAGCAGGCCGCGACGCCCTTCCAGTACATGTTCGCCGACCACGCCCCGACGTCCCGCCCGGGCGCAGACGACCCCTTCGGACAGCTGATGTTCGACCAGGGCAAGTCGAGCCGGATGACGTACACGGGCGAGGTGAACGCGGCCGAGTACGGCTTCGAGTTGAATCTGGGGCTCAGCCTGGGCATGACGATCAGCACGGAGAAGAAGGCGGAGACCCTGACCGGCGCCCGGTTCCTGGGGGCGCCGCACGGACAGGGCCGCTCCTATCTTCCCTACAGCTACTGTGCGAACTGACGAGACGGGAGCCCCTGCCGATGAAGACCCGCCGTGCCGGCCTGGCCGCCGCCCTGCTGACGACCGCCGTCGCCCTGACCGGCTGCGGGAGTCCCGGTTCCGGCGCGGGCAGCGTGCCCGAGGGCTGGGGGACGCTGAAGACGAAGGGGGTCGACGTGTCGTACCCGAAGGGCTACGAGGAGCAGAGCGCGGCCGAGCGGGGCGAGCACAATGCCGCGGCGGCGGTGCGGACGGAGGGCGCGAGGAAGGTCTCGGTCGTCACCGTGCAGCTCGGATTCACCGAGGCGAACTCCGCCGAGCAGGCCGCGATCGCCGCCGAGGCGGGCATCCAGATGGGCGCCGACGTCAAGGGCCGGAAGGACGTGGAGCTGGCCGGCACGGACGAGGCCAAGCGGATCGACTTCTCCTTCAAGGCGACCGGCGAGGACGGCGGGCCGGCCGCGGGCACCCCGGTCGAGGGAGTGATCCTGGCCGGGCTGGACGCGCACGACACGGCCTTCGCGATCCGGATCGACGCGCAGCAGGGGTCCCTGCCGGACGGGGACCTGGACCGGATCATCGATTCGGTCGAGGTGCACTAGCCGTGGCGGTGCCGGGCGCCGGATACGTCGTACTGGCGGCGCTGGTGGCGCTGTTCGGGGCGCTGGCCTGGAGGTACGCACGGCGGCTGGTGACGGTGACGCGGGTGCTGCGGCGCGGTGTCCGGGCGGAGGGTGAGTGCGTGCGGGTGGAGACGGAGCCGTACCAGCGTTCCGACGCGCGGCGGCACTTCTTCGCCTTCCGCACGGCCGACGGCGTACGGGTCGAGTTCGAGGACCTGGCGGGCTGGTCGACGACGGAGGGCAGCCCGGTGACCGTCACCTACGACCCCCGCGACCCCGCGGGCACGGCGACGGTGGCGGGCCGGGGCAGCTGGTCCCCGGTGCTCCAGTCGCTGGCCCTGGTCGCGGGCTGCGGCCTGGCCGCGGCGGGTTTCGCGATCCTGCTCTTCTTCGAGATCACCGGGGGTGACTGATGACGCTCGTCCGCTGCTGGGCCGTCGGCATCGTGGTGCTCGTCCTCACCGAGTACGTCCAGATGACGCTGGTGTACGGGCCGCTGGTCGGCGCGGAGGGCGTCGGGTCGTTCGGGGCCGCGCTGGCGCTGGTGCACCTGCCGAACCTGGTGTGTGTCGTGCTGGCCACCTGGGCGGCGGCGCGGGTGCATCCGGAGCCGTGGCGCGAGGTGCCGGTGCGGCATCTGGCGGCGGCGTGCGCGGTTCCGGCCGCTGCGCAGGTGCTGCTGCTGTCCCTGCGGCCGGGGGTGCTGGACCCGGCGGGTGCGGCGTTCTGGATGTCCACGGGTGTGCTGCTGGCGGGATGCGCGGTGGGACTGCTGCTCGACAGGTTGGTCTGGACCTCTTGACAGCCCCTTTGGTCTGGACCATTTTCTTGTCATGTCCCCACACAGACGATCCCTGCGGTTCTGGTCGGGCGCCGTCACGGCTGCCCTGGCCCTCACTGTCACGACCGTCGGCCAGGCCAGCGCCGCCGACGTCAACAACGCCAGGAACGCCGGCTTCGAGTCGGGCCTGAGCGACTGGACCTGCTCGGCGGGCAGCGGCACGACGGTCTCCTCCCCCGTCCGCACCGGCACGGCCGCGCTGCGGGCGACCCCGTCGGGGCAGGACAACGCCCGGTGCGCCCAGACGGTACGGGTGAAGCCCGGCTCGACGTACACGCTGGGCGCCTGGGTGCGGGGCGGGTACGCCTACCTGGGTGTGACGGGCACGGGCACGACGGACGTGTCCACCTGGACGCCCGACTCCTCCTCGTGGAAGCAGCTGTCGACCACCTTCACCACAGGCTCCTCGACCACCTCGGTGACGGTGTACACGCACGGCTGGTACGGGCAGGCGGCGTACTACGCGGACGACGTGTCGGTGTTCGGCCCCGACGGCGGCGGGGGCACCGACCCCGGTCCCACGGTCCCGTCCGCGCCGAGCGGCCTGAACGTCACCGGCACGACCGCCTCCACGGTCTCCCTCGCGTGGAACACGGTCTCCGGGGCGACCGGTTACACGGTCTACCGCGACGGCACCAAGGTGACGGCGGTCTCCGGCACCTCGGCGACGGTGACCGGCCTCGCGGCCTCGACGTCGTACTCCTTCCAGGTCACGGCGACGAACGGGGCCGGCGAGTCGCCGAGGTCGGCGGCCGTGACGGGCACCACGAACAAGCCGAACGGCCCGGGCCCCGCACTGCCCAAGCACGCGGTGACCGGCTACTGGCAGAACTTCAACAACGGGGCGACCGTGCAGCGCGTTTCCGACGTCCCCGCCGCCTACGACATCATCGCGGTGGCCTTCGCCGACGCGACGGGCACGCCCGGGGCGGTGTCCTTCACCCTGGACTCGGCCGGGCTGAACGGCTACACGGCCGACCAGTTCAAGGCGGACGTGAAGGCGAAGCAGGCCGCGGGCAAGAAGGTCGTCATCTCGGTCGGCGGGGAGCGCGGCACGGTGTCGGTGAACGACGCCGCGTCGGCGGCCAACTTCGCGGACAGCGTGTACTCCGTGATGCAGACCTACGGCTTCGACGGCGTCGACATCGACCTGGAGAACGGCCTGAACGCGACGTACATGACGCAGGCGCTGCGCGCGCTGTCGCAGAAGGCGGGCCCCTCGCTCGTCCTCACGATGGCTCCGCAGACGATCGACATGCAGTCCACGTCCAACGGGTACTTCCGGACCGCGCTGAACGTGAAGGACATCCTCACGGTCGTCAACATGCAGTACTACAACAGCGGTTCCATGCTCGGCTGCGACGGCAAGGTCTACAGCCAGGGCTCGGTCGACTTCCTCACGGCCCTGGCCTGCATCCAGCTGGAGAACGGCCTCGCCCCCTCCCAGGTGGGCCTGGGCCTCCCGGCCTCCACCCGGGGGGCGGGAAGCGGCTACGTCTCGCCGACCGTGGTGAACAACGCCCTGGACTGCCTCGCCAAGGGCACCGGCTGCGGCACCTTCAAGCCGCCGCGGACGTACCCCGACCTGCGCGGTGCCATGACGTGGTCGACCAACTGGGACGCCACTGCGGGCAACGCCTGGTCCAACGCCGTGGGGCCCCATGTGCACGGGCTGCCGTAGCGACCGCTGACGCCGCCGGCGGGGTGGCCGGGTCCCTCACCCCGCCGGCCTGTAGTGGCCCAGCACCCACGCCAGCTGCGGGAACCACTCCTGGAGCCGCGACCGGGGCTTGGCCTCCACCACGCACTCGAAGAACCGGCCGTCCACGTGGACCACGGCGACCATCAGCGCCTTGCCGTTGGGACTCGCCTGGTAGTGGACACTGCGGATCTCGGGCCAGCGGAACTCGATCGAGAGACCGGACGACTCGAAGGCGACACCCGACGCGTCGACGACGACCGCGTTGCGCTTGTCGACGGCCAGGAAGTCCGGCCCGGCCGCCGGCTGCGGCGGGGCATGGACGTACGGAGGCTGTGCGGGTACGTACGGAGGCTGCGCGGCGGCGTACGGGGGCGGCACCGGCGCGTACTGCGGCGGTGGCGGGCCGAAGCCGGGCCCGGGTGGCGGAGGCTGCTGGGTCATCCGGCCATTCTCCGCCCTGGGGTCTGTCGTTTGGATCAGGCCGCGGGAAGGCAACGGTGCTGTCCCGTCCCTCGCGTCTGCGGCGTGATCCGGACGACAGGCCCTAGAAGAACTCCCCCCACGGCTGGTCCCAGATCTGCTTCACGCACAGGATCAGGAACAGCAGGCCGGCCACAGCGAGCATGATGTTGCTGAGCGGGCCGTTGCGCCACTCCCGCGGCGTACGGCCGGAGTTGAGGAGCCAGATCAGAGTGCCGGCGAGGAACGGCAGGAAGGCCGCGCCGAGGACGCCGTAGATGATGATCAGGCGGAAGGGCTGGCCCTCGAAGAGCAGGATCATCGGCGGGAAGGTCAGCCAGAGCAGATAGGCGCGGAACGGCCAGGAGCGTTCGCGCGTCCCGGAGGCGACCTCCTCGCCCTTGGCCCGGCCCGTGCCCGACAGCCGGGCCACGAAGTCGGCGAACATCAAGCTCACACCGTGCCAGACGCCGATCAGCGAGGTGAAGGACGTGGCGAAGAAGCCGATCAGGAAGAACTTCGCCGTCGCCGAGCCGTACTCCTCCTCCAGGATGTCGCCCAGCTGGATCAGGCCCTTGTCGCCGCTGGCGATGGCGACGTTCGCCGAGTGGAGCAGCTCCGCGCCGACGAACAGCATGGCGATGACGAAGATGCCGGTGGTGGCGTAGGCGACGCGGTTGTCCAGGCGCATGATCTTCATCCAGCCCGTGTCGGTCCAGCCCTTGGCGTTGACCCAGTAGCCGTAGGCCGCGAGCGTGATCGTGCCGCCCACACCGCCGATCAGGCCCAGTGTGTTGAGGATCGAGTCCTTCTCGTCCGGCAGCACCGGCAGGAGACCGGCGAGGGCGTCGGGGATGTTCGGCGTGACCCGGATCGCCAGGTACACCGTCACCACGAACATGACGCCCACCAGGATCGTCATGACCTTCTCGAACACCGCGTACTTGTTGAACCAGACGAAGACCAGCCCGACCAGACCGCAGGCGATGCCCCACCCCTTGAGGTCCATCACGTCCGGGAACAGCGCCTGCAGCGGCAGCGCGCTCGACGACATCGCCGCCGCGCCGTAGACGAAGCCCCAGACCACGACGTACACCGCGAAGAACCAGGTGGTCCAGCGGCCGAGACTCGCCCAGCCGTCGAACAGGGTGCGGCCCGTGGACAGGTGCCAGCGGCCCGCCGCCTCGGCCAGGGAGATCTTCACCAGGCACCCGATGATGGCGGCCCACAGCAGGGTGTAGCCGAAGTTGCTGCCCGCGATCAGGGTGGCGACCAGGTCACCGGCGCCGACTCCGGTCGCCGCGACGACGATGCCCGGACCGATGTGTTTCCAGCTCGCCTTGCGGGGTTGGGGTTGCTGCGTACCCGTGTGCTCCGTGGTGTCGGCCATACAGATCAAGAAACAGCAATGTGCCAGGGCCGACAAGAGGGCAGGAGCGGACCGGCCTCAGGGGCCGCCGGGCCGTGTCGATGTGCGGCTCCGGCGCGTGGGCGCGAACAACCACTCACGACCCGCAGCCCGGAGAGAGCCGAGGTGGCACGACGCACCGACCTCGGCCCACCCCAGCGGAGCGTCACGGCTGTCGCCGACCACAGCCGTCCGCCTCGCACGTGCCGAGCTCGAACCACACGGTCTTGCCCGGCCCGTCCCGGTGGCAGCCCCAGCTGCGGGCCAGCGCGTCCACCAGGAACATCCCACGGCCGCTCTCCCCGGTGCCCGCGTCCAGCACCCGCGGGACCCGGCGTTCGGCGTCGGCGACCTCGCAGCGCAGGAGGCCGTGCGCGGCGAACAGCGTGAGCCGGAAGCGGCTCCCGGCGTGCACCAGGGCGTTGGTGGCCAGTTCACCGACGAGCAGCTCCGCCACGTCCGCGACGTCACCGCGCTCGCCGAGCCCCCAGCACTCCAACTGCCTGCGCACCTCCGCGCGCGCCTCGCGGACGGCGGAGGGCCGGGGCGCGTACTCGACCCTCAGGTGCCCCGCCCCCAGGGGTGGTTGCGGGAACGGGCCGTAGCGGGCGTCTGGGTCGGGGAGGTGCCGCCCGGAGAGTTGCAGCATGGGTCCAGGGTGGTCCCCGGGGGCGGTTCGGCGCAGGGGGAGGACTACCCGATCCCCTACCTGCTTGCGCAGGTGGGAAGGCTATGCGTACTGGAGCCGGACCGTTGCTCCGTCGGCGTCGTCGCGGATGTCCACGTACGCGCAGACCTGACGCGCGTACCACAGCCCCGGGCCCGGTTCCGGGTCTGCGGCCGGCGGGACGAAGCCGGCGAGCGGGTCGTCGAGGCGGCGGGCCGAGCGCAGTTCGCAGACGCAGCCGGGGCCCTCGCCCCACAGCAGGACGTCGCCGCCGAGGGGGGCGAGGGCCGCCGCGCTCTCCGCGACGGCGGCGGCGAACAGCTCGGCGTCCGCAGCGGGCAGTCCTCGCCCGACGGCCCAGCCCTGCACGGCCGCGGAGTCCGGCTGTGGGAGGCGCAGCGCGCCGTCCGGCGGCAACGGCAGGGGGACGGCGTCGAGTTCGGCCGCGAGCCGCAGCGGGTCCTCGTAGACCTCGGTGCCGGGGTGGGTGCGGCGGGCCGCGGCGACGACGGCGGGTCCGGCGGTGCGGGTGTCGTACGCGCACAGGGCGGTCGTGGACATGGGGGCGAAAAGGAGGTTGGCGAGGGCCTCGTAACGGATCCACTCGGTGGTCTCGCGGGCCGAGCGGCCGGCGCGGCCGCTCCAGACGGGTTCCATGACGAGGTGGAGCCGGCCTCCGGGCCCGGCGTGCGCCGCGAGGTAGGTGGCGGCCCGGGCGACGGCGTTGGCGGCGGAGCCGGTGTACCAGTCGGTGTGCGGGATGCAGGTGACGTCCTTCGCAACGGGGCCGAGGACGTCACGCAGGAGGTCGAGGTGGTGCGGGGCGGCGATGGCCACCGGCGGCGGTTCGCCGGATGCGCCGAGCCCTTCGCCGAGGAAGGGCAGGGCGGCGGCCAGGAAGCCGTCGTCGGAGTCGAAGACGGCCATGCGGTGGTCGAACGGGCTGTGTTCTGCGGTGGTCACGTGGTCCCCTCGGGTGGGTGGGTGCGTGCGGGGGTGGGACAGCGCCGCGCCGTCACCCAGGCCGCGATCTGGCTGCGGTTGCTGAAGCCGAGCTTGCCGAGGATGCGTTCCACATGGCCTTCGGCGGTGCGGCGGGCGATCACCAGACGGTCGGCGATCTGCTGGTTGGCGAGGCCTTCGGCGACGAGCTGGGCGACCTCGGTCTCACGGCGGGTCAGGCGGACCGTGCCGTCGTCGTGCGGGGGCGGGGCGGCGGGTTCCGCGGGGTGCGGGCGGCCCGGCCCCTGTGGCTCCCGGCCGGCCAGTTCCGCGAGCGGCAGGGTCCTGCCCCGCCGGTGGGCCCGCTCGAACGCCTCGGGGCCGAGGGCCCCGGCCACCCGCTCCTCGGTGTCCCGGCGCGCGGAGTTGAGGGTGTGGGAGCCCCAGCGGCCGGTGTCGATGTCGGCCCAGACGCGGTCGGCTCCGCCGAGGAGGACGGCGGCGTGCTCGTGGGAGCCGCGTGCGGCCGCGATCGACGCGAGCAGGTCGAGGGTGAGGGCGATGCCGATGACGTCGTGGACGGCGAGTTTGAGCCGCAGGGCCTCGAGGGCGTGCCGTTCGGCCCGGGGCCAGTCGGCGCGCACGGTGTGGGCGAGGGCGAGGATGCGCAGCACGTAGGAGCGGACCCACTGCTCGCCGTGCCGTTCGCACAGTCTCAAGGCCTCCTCGCAGACCTCGACGGCCCGCTCGGCCTCGCCCAGGTAGGCCAGCGCGCAGGCGAGTTCGACCTGGTCGAGGCCGGCGAGGCTGAGGTGCTGGCCGGGCACCGGCCCGCGGGCGACGGTGGTCTCGAAGTGCCGCAGCGCGCCGGGCAGGTCGTCGCCGAACAACCGGATGACGCCGATGACGTACTCGGCGTGCGCGGCTTCGGCGTCGTCGCCGAGGGTGTGGGCGAGGGCGAGGGCGTCGGTGGCGTGGCGACGGCCCCGTGGGAAGTCCCGGGTGGCGGCGGCCAGCAGCCCGGCGACCCACAGGGCGCGGGCCCGTTCCCGGGTGGGTCCGGGGGCGGCGGCAAGGGCCCGGTCGAGCCAGTACAGGCCCTCGCGGGAGGCGCCGCAGGCGTGCCAGTGGAACCAGAGCGTGCCGGCGAGACGCAGTGCGGCGAGGGCCTCGCCGGGGGCGGAGAGGCTGAAGTCGAGGGCGGCGCGGAGGTTGTCCCGGTCGGCGCGCAGCCGGGCGACCGTCTCCGGCTGGCCGGGCCCGAACCAGCCCCGCTCGCACGCCTCGGCCCGCCGTGCCATCCAGTCGCGCTGCCGCCGCCGGGCGGTCTCCTCCTGCCCTGTGACCCGCCTCAACTGCTCCAGTCCGTACTGCCGCAGGGTGTCGAGCAGCCGGTAGCGCACTCCGCCGGGCCCGGGCTCCCGGCAGAGCACGGACTTGTCCACGAGCCCGGCAACGGCCTCGAGCACGTCGTCCCTGCGCAGGCCCGGGGCGCAGGTGAGCAGGGCGACGGCCCCGGGTGGTGCTGTGGCAGGCCGGGGGTATGCGGCAGGAACGTCCACCGCCCCGGCAGATGCTGCCGCAGGCCGGTGGCATGCGGCAGGAACGTCCACCGCCCCGGCGGCTGCTGCCGCAGGCCGGTGGCATGCGGCAGGAACGTCCACCGCCCCGGCAGATGCTGCCGCAGGCCGGTGGCATGCGGCAGGAACGTCCACCGCCCCGGCAGATGCTGCCGCAGGCCGGTGGCATGCGGCAGGAACGTCCACCGCCCC